>CAYTDR010001268.1:0-2097 GCA_964436185.1 uncultured Candidatus Obscuribacterales bacterium
TAGACATCGGCTATTCTATGGAAACCGGCATTACGCGGCGTATATGGCTCCCCTGTTGCCTCGCCAAGATAAAGATCGTCAGGAAACCCAGACAATGTGGCCCGAAATTTGACTTTGCCATTGTCGTCTTTGGCTATTGTTAGGCTCTTCACGAAGACATAGTCTTGGGTTGCATTGGATGTGTATGATCCTAGAACCTTGTTCAAGTCATAGGTCTGAGCTAAGGCTGGAAGACATAAGGCCACAAATAGAATCAGCGCACTGACTAACCTTTTCAAACGCATACAACCCCTCCGACCAGTCGGTATTAGGATACCAGGTACATCTGCGCAGGCGGGTTTTCAAGACCCAGTGCAAGGCAAACGCAATTCTTCGTCCGGCGGTTATAGGGGCTTCTAGCTTAGCTCCTTCTGCGCTCCTTCAGCCAAAACTTGCTTGGCGATATGAGAGCGAGTCTTCGATAGCGACGTTCGATGTGCACCTGGTTCTAGTCCTAGAGCACCATATGCCTTTTTGTTGAGCTGGTGGATTGGCAATCAGAGACCACCTGCCTGTCGGCGATTCCACCTGGGCCTTGAGCATAACTCCTTATGAATACCTGTTATTCTGGTACGCGCGAATTCTGGAGGATGAAGAATGAAGTCAAGGGGGATTGCTGGCCTGCTGGCTGCAATGGCATTTGCTTTTCCTGTCACGTCTTATGCTGCCGATTACGACTGGACGGGCACCTACACGAGCAAGGCGACCAACTTCATTACAGTGAAGCGTGTCACCATCACAAGACAGAAGGATGGTTCCTTGAAGATCCACGGAGTTCTTGTCGGCTTTCCGGACGAGGTTTCCCTTGGCGATACAACCGCGGAGCTCTATGCAGAACGTGACAACAAACCCAAACCAGACGTGATGCTTGCCTCATTCAAGTCGGAGCGATATAAACCGACTATGGTGATACGACCCAATACTTTGGACAAAAACCATCTCACGGGTATCCAGGTCACCTGCTACCTGAACGATGCTGACGGCACACCCATTCATGTCACAGGACTGCTTTCGCGGCAGCCTTAGAGAGTTCTCGGGCGGAGGTTTTTGCCAAGCTGCTATATGGCTTGCTTCGTTATTGATTGCTCGTGGCCTGTGCATCACTGAATTATTTGGCAGACTTCTATCTGAATTAAATGGCAGACATTTCATGGTAGGTTCGAGAGTTCCGATGTTTTCTCTATCAGGTTGAAAGAGGATGCAGTCGAGCAAACCATGCCAAAGCATGATAGTCCGTGGCTCACGCTCATTACTCATTCGCTTTTTGAAGATATTGAAAACTACAACGACAGACTTGGATGTCCTTTATTTCGATGATGAAGAAACGCCATAGGAGGCACCACCCGCGGTGAACGCGGCGATGAAAGCAAAGTGCTCATCGTATCCAAAGAGTTGCCCATATCTGGACATCTCTTCCTCTCGCTCCTTCCTTAGTGCTCGCTGGCGATGCTTCTGCAATACTGTTGCTTGCACTTGGGCAATACATTCTGCTGAAATCTCCACTCCGAGCATTTGCAATTCTTTTGATTGCGCAGAGCGGATCAACCGCGAAATGCTTCGAATAGCCACAAATCAGTTCTTGCCTTCATACTTGGGAAAGCAATGCGGTGCAGCCTGAATGTGCCGCATTGCACGTTTCTTGCGCTTGTGTCGTGGCGTATTTGAGCGCTTTTTTCGTCCCTTCGCCATCTTTACCTCTTAACTCAATTGCTATCTGCACGATTTCCGGTAGGTGCAGAAACATCGGCCGCTCCTCACTTAAGCCGCGAACGAGGGCATATATCGTTTAGCTAATTCGCACTTGGCGTGGACGAGGTCATCGTTAAGTTCAAGTTCAAGATCCTCTTCCGCAGCTGCAGCGGCGGCGCGCAAGCGCAGCCCTCTACATTTTTCGAAGATTAAATCGCCGACAGTATCTAACTAATTCTGATGCCGATATTGAGAAGCAATTATGCAGGCGCTCGACGGCGCGCAGGTGTCTCTATTCTTTCTTAGCCAGCGCCCGAACGCCTGAATGACGACCGCACTCCCTGCATATACTCGCCAAAGTGGCCACCA
>CAYTDR010001268.1:2107-2355 GCA_964436185.1 uncultured Candidatus Obscuribacterales bacterium
ATCCATCAGAATTTCGGGCAAGCTCCTTCATCAGGTTGCATATTCTCGTCGAAAGTGGCCGGTGATCGTATTGAATCATCCAAAAACCGTACTTTAGGAGGAGCCATTGCCTCAAGTAAATCGTACCACAAATTCGTTAAAAGGGAGGTCAGTTTCGAGTTGTAGTGGTATTAATGGCGGTGCTATGTCCGATAGAGTTTCTACTTTGCCACAACGCCAGCGTTCTGCAGAAGTTGTTGTATGAGTAG
>CAYTDR010001269.1:0-2355 GCA_964436185.1 uncultured Candidatus Obscuribacterales bacterium
TGCACAATGAAATGAACGAAGTCGTGAAGGCTTCGTTGAATTCGAACATGCGGCCCATCGGCAGGAAAGAACCATGCCCTTGCGGTAGCGGCAAAAAATACAAGCGCTGTTGTGGGGCTTGAAGCATATTATTCACGTAAATGAAGACCAAGCGGGTGAGCAATGACAGACAGAATTTTGTTCTGTCGATAACCTCGCATGTGGGCCTTACTTCGCTATGGTCAATCAACCTGGATATCGATCGCCTAGGGGCACTACCCAACGGCCGGACTCTTGCTGGAGGTCTTGCAGACCTTCTAGCGCCAAGACAGTTCCAGGATGCTTATCCTCATGCCAGAATGGACTAAATAGAATAGGACCTTTGATTTTTGGTACGGCCAGGGTATTTTTTCCGTTCGTGTAGTAAAGGAACTCGACTAAGTCTCCAGGTCTGGCTGTTGGATTCACTTCTGGAAATTTCAAGACTTTCTTCACTCGGTAGGTGACTATTCCTATACCTTGCCAGTCGTTTCGAATCTTATACCGAGGATCTTTTTCATCCATCAACTTAGCATCGATGGATTCTACTACGAGTTTGATTTCACTTTTTTCCCAATGTGCTGCTCGTTTCCTTGCGTACATCTGCGCGCCTCCGCTAGGGACGGCATTGAGCGGACAAGGATGTTGAAAAGCCAGGCAAAGTAAGAAGCTTACAAAAATCGCCTTCGGTAAAGTCATGGACAGCAATATCCTGTATGAAGGAAAATAATTTCACCAGTCATTAATGGTGCTTAGAACGACATGCAAATGTCAAATGGTCCTTGATGATGCCATTCTCTAGTCTACATCGAATAGCAAGCCGTCAACAACAATTGAGGCTCCGCACAACCACCGTCGATCGCTTCTTTTCTGGCGGGTCGATTGGTAATTTCGAGTCATCGTCACCGTTTAAGACTGCGCTGAAGCAGAATAGTTGGGGTTCACCCTAAGTTTTTTCCTCTGGTACCAGATTTTTACGAACCTCAGTCATTGAGATGGCTCGCTTCCCGCCAAGTTTGATGACCTTGAGGGAGCTTTTCCAATGTGCAATGTCAGATTATTATTGCTATCCGCCGCTCGTCCTTGTTGAACTAACCATTCGTTTGGTCACCGCGTTACCGAACTTGTTGGGACGTGTGTCAGCCAGCAACCCCGGTAGTACGTGAAATGTGTCTCTCGACAGTGTTGGAAACGAATAGATGGTGCTGGAAAGAGGCATTCTTAGGGACGCGAGCTGGATGATGCTCCTAACGAAACTTCGTTTCACTAGTTTCTTCTGTGCTACTGTCCGTTGCCTGTCCTTTTCTGCTTGGATGCTATGTTTTCCAGTGCTTATTGAGTGCTTTGCAGTGTTGTTTCATTTGTGCCAACAGGTCTTTTGATTCATTACCACTTAGCGGGCATTCCTTCAGGCTCTTAGGATACTTAGAACCGAATTGGACCGCCCATCATGTGATGCTCCCTGAACAGCAGCAATTTACTCGTGCGGTGCTGGGCATCGGGAGTGGTATCACTTCGACTTCCATACGATAGTCTTCAGAGCCTTATCCAATTTAGCCAACTGTGATTCGAACGTTGCCTTGTCGGGGGAGCCACCTACGCAGAATTCGTAATACTCCTTCCAATCTCCTGCTAGACTAAGGTAAAAGGATTTCTCTCTGGTACCAGATTCTTTATTAGTTCCAGTCATTGTGATGACTCGCTTGTCAGCAAGTTCGATGACTTCGACGGACTCGATCGTGAAGAATTTCGGATTGGCAGACATGCCAAAAACGGCAATGTTGTCCCATTCGGATTTCTGCACCGGTCCTGTGGTTTGGGAGACGAGGCGCCGCATAGTTTTGCTGAGCTCGTCGTTGGTAAATTTATAATCGTTAGGAATTCGAAGTGTGCAACGACTTTCGATGAGCCTGTAGTCGTGATGTCGATACCTATTGCCGCCATGGCTTTTGTCACGGAAATCTTTTGCAGGCTTGGGCCAGATGCCGAGATCCGTCCAGTCGAATTCGAGGCTCATGCTCTTAAATGGTCCATTAGTGACAATTAGCGGTTTCTTGATGAGAGCTCGCTCGAACCGCTTACTTCTAAGCTCCTCTAGATCGCGTTTTACTTGTGGGTCTAACTGCGCAACAATTGGTGGTTTTTCAGGAGGCTGAATGTCCATTTTTTCCTCTCATGGCGTTCTTAATCTCTGTTCTGATTTCGTTTTGTTCTGCCTTGCTAAGTTCTCCAATCAGGCCTTGAAATTCCTCGAATTGTGCATCAGTGGCAGAATCTCCAAGCGCGAACTCTCCATACTCTATCAACTCCTGTTTGTACTCCTCGTGAGATATTAAA
>CAYTDR010001270.1:0-2348 GCA_964436185.1 uncultured Candidatus Obscuribacterales bacterium
CAAAATGCTCCGTCAACACAACTTTCGCTGCTTTTTCTGAAATTACTGTTTGAGTGAACGAAACGTACACAAAAATTGAAAGACCGACCAACAGAAGGAAAAGACCTATCCATGCACCTTTCAGTCGAATAAAATCACGCGATCCTTTCTTGACCACAATTCGCGAAGAGCTGAGCGATGAATCAAGATCCGGTACTTCCTGACAGAGCTTCTCTAGCACCGGTACCACATCTTTACCAAGGTCCGGACGCAATTCAGGGTCCTTCTTCAGCAACCCATCAATGACTGCAATGAGGGAAGCTGGAAGCTCCCGGAGATGAGTGCTTAGAGACTCTAAATTCGCTTGTTGATGCTGCAAAATCGTTTCAATTGCGGTGTCTCCAGAGAACGGAGGCCTGCCCACCAGAGCTTCCCACATCACGCAACCGAGCGAGTATGCATCCGACTTCGTCGTCAGAGGCTCGGCTCGAGCTTGTTCCGGACTCATATATAGTGGCGAACCAACAACACAACCAGTCGCGGTCACACGTGCGTGCGTGACGTCGAAAGGCTCAACCTTCTTTGCAATACCAAAGTCGACGATAGTAGCAAACGGACTTCCATCTTCCAGTGTGGAAACGATGATGTTAGCCGGTTTGATGTCTCTGTGGATAATGCCTTGTTCGTGTGCAAGCGCCAGTGCTTTTGTAATCTGTGCGAATATAAGCAAAAAGTGTCGCAAAGATAGACGCCCCTGATTGTCCAGGCTATTTTTGAGAGATTCGCCTTGCACCCACTCCATGCACAGATACGGATCTCCGCTGTGCACCCCGAAATCGTAGATTTTCGCCACGTTAGGATGATGTATCTTGCTTGCCAAGCGAGCTTCATTCTGGAATCGAATCAAATCTTCCGGCTTGTTCGATTCCGCCAGAAGGACTTTCAACGCCACAATCCGATTCATAGTAACGTCGAGGGCTTTGTACACTTTGCCCTGTCCGCCGCTCTCGATCAGTTCCTCAATCTGGAATCTACCGAAAAGCAGTTCTTCATCGGATGAGTGAGACTGATGCAGACTAGCTTCCGTCGCTAAATTGTCTTCCATACCATGCCAGCATTTGCTTCCTGTTATGTCTTACCCAGAAAGCGATCGAACACCTAACTCTTTAGCGCGCACCTGCGGTCGTTCACAGGCGGCGAACTAGACGGGCCGGCGGGAGATAGACAAATCGTTGCCATGCATACAAGCAGAGTATAATAGGCGAACTTCGCTAGACACCCGCCGGAAGAACTTCTGCGGGCGTCGACGAGCGATGGCGCAGCCATGCCTCCACTTCGGATTTAAGTTTGCCCTGTTGAGAGCAAACATGAGTCAGCCAATCTACGGCACAGCAAGCTGCAAAATAATCTGACAACAAATCGGGAGGAACGCAATGGTACTTGGACAACTCGACAAATCGGACGAAGGCGTGAGCAAGGAAAATCGCCGAGAGCATACCAGTCTGGGACATAGTGCCCGATACCTGTCCAAACCCGTACCAAAGTACGAGCTGCCGGAAAACTCCATGCCCGCCGACGTCGCTTATCACGTTTGTATGGACGAAATGAATCTGGACGGCAATCCAACACTCAACCTCGCTTCGTTCGTCACCACCTGGATGGAACCACAAGCAGAGAAGCTGATTACCAAATCGCTCAACAAGAATCTCATCGACCGCGACGAATACCCGCAGACACAGCGTCTAGAAGAGCGTTGTGTGAGCATGCTTTCCAAACTCTTCCATGCGCCCGAAGGCTCGAGACCAACCGGAACATCGACCATCGGATCATCGGAAGCAATCATGCTTTGTGGTTTGGCCGCTAAGTGGAGATGGCGTGAAGAGCGCAGAAAAGCAGGAAAGCCCTACGACCGCCCCAACATGGTGATCGGCACCAACACGCAAGTAGTCTGGCACAAATTCGGCCGCTATTTCGACGTGGAAGAACGCGCCATACCGATGAGGCCGGACCGCTACACCCTGGATGCAGACGAGATTCTCGAGGCTGTGGATGAAAACACGATCCTGGTGGCACCGGTCCTGGGACAAACCTTCACCGGAGAGCTGGATCCAATCGAAGAGATCAACGAAAAACTGCTGAAGTTGAAGAAGAAATCCGGTCTGGATATAGCGATACATGTTGATGCCGCCAGTGGTGGCTTTGTAGTTCCATTCATCCAACCCAACCTCAAGTGGGACTTCGAGCTGGAGCAGGTGAAATCGATTAACGTCTCCGGGCACAAGTTCGGTCTGGTCTATCCGGGAATCGGCTGGGCCATCTGGAGAGATGAGGAAGCACTGCCTCGTGATCTGGTCTTCAACGTCAATTAT
>CAYTDR010001271.1:0-2346 GCA_964436185.1 uncultured Candidatus Obscuribacterales bacterium
AATAATGCTCGGTCCATATAAGGTCTGCCATCGAGAGGTAACTGTCTGATTCCCTCGTTTGCGTCTTGCAGCGCTTTATCCATCTGACCGAGTCGATGGTAGCATTGACATCGCCAGCGATGGCAGTGCGAGGAGTCCGGTTTTATCTCGATCGCACGAGTTAGATCGCGAATCGCTTCGCTGTACATTCCTCGCGACTTGAGGGCAAAAGCTCGCCGAGACAGAGCGTGATAATCTTTGGGATTTCGTTCGATCTGTTCGGTCAAGTACTCAAGCGAATTTTCCCTGGCGCACTCAAGTAGGATCAGCGTCGCAAGAAGCATGAGACCAGCAACGGTACCGAGAACGATTGTCAGAATCCTGACATTTTTCTTTCGTCGCAAGCGCGCTTGCCGATTGATTGTATCGGCGCTGGGCTTAGCAAGCGGTTCCAGTCCCGCAGTGGCCAGCTTGAGGTCTCGACGAAGCTCGAGTGCGGACTGATATCGGTTTTCAGGATCCTTCTCCAGGCACTTTAGCACCACTTTCTCGATGCCGCTGGTAATTCCGAGTTTCCTATTGGCGATCGGTTTTGGATCGTCGTTGACATGTTTTAGTATGGTCTGAAGAGTATTGCTGCCCAGAAAAGGCGGCTTGCCAGTCAGCATTTTATGCAGAACGCAACCGAACGAGTAGATGTCGGTCTTCTCATCCACTTCCTCGCCTTTGCACTGCTCCGGGCTCATATAGAGCGGGCTGCCAAAAATGTCACCGGTCGACGTAAGATTTTGCGTATGATCGAGTCCGGTGGGAAGGATTCTGGCGATACCGAAGTCCAGGACTTTTACCTGTTCTTCTCCGTTGACCTTCGTGATCATTATATTGCCGGGCTTCAGGTCTCTGTGAATGACGCCCGCCTCATGTGCTCCGGCAAGCGCTTCAGCGACCTTGGTCATCAATCGCAATGTACGATCTGCAGTCAACGTCTCGCGTTCCTGCATGGCATCGAATGTGATACCGTCGACGAAATCCATAATCAGTGAGGGTTCACCACATGTGGTTGTGCAGCTGCCGTGCACCGGGACGAGACCCTGATGTGATAAGGATCGACAAGCTTGTGCTTCCTTCTCGAAACGAGCCAGAGCATGTGGATCTTGGGACAGAACGCGATGCATCACCTTGGCGGCCAGAATGTGGTTGCTGGACTTATCCCTTATTTTGTAGACACGGCCCATACCGCCGTGTCCTACCAGATCAAGAACTTCATAGTTATCGCCGAGATCGGGCGAACCTTCCTGCGCGCTCTCATCGATGTTGGTTGATTGTCGTTGGATGCGTGGGTGCAATGCGCATTGGCAACGGCCATCGGCGAATATCCAGCTCGTCATCGATCCTTCTGCAATCGGTCGAACAACTTTGCCGCATGTATCGCAGATTTTAGGCACGGAGGCGGGTTGCATAGTATCATTCGACATCGACAATAACCTCCACTCTTGAATATACCCGGCCGGGTCGATACCTTTCTGGTCAGCTATTCCTCAGCCTGCTAACTATCTCAGGCTTTGAGCCCAGTCTAGGCAAACTTTGTGACGAAGGAAGGGCAACCGTAGGTTGACTTAAAGAGCTTTCGCGCCTGCTTGTTTTTTCGTTAGAGTCTTAATCCAGTCGCGAGTCAATAGAAGCTGCTTTTCGCCTGGGCTGTGTTCTGGCAGAAGGCTTATGGCACTATCTATTTCGGCGCGCGCCTCCTCGGGTCTGCCTGACATGGCTAGAATCACTGCCAGAGTGCCCATGTAGCGTGGAGTACTGGGCGAAATTTGCAACGCCGCATCCACATCTAGCCTTGCAGCATATAGTTTTCCAAGACGCAGAAGTGCCAGTCCGCGGAGATAATAGCACTCATGATAGTCCGACAAGATTTTTATGGCTTTTGATGCGCACTCAATCGCTTGTCGATATTCGTTCATCTCAAGAAAGATCTGAGCCTTTCTCTCGTAACAGGCGGCCATGTTGTTTCGGTATAGTGTCGTTTTTGATAAAAATGAATGTTTTCTAAAAAAGGCCAGAGATAATTAAAAGTAGGCTAAAGCTTCACTATTGCGGTTCAACTTCCTTAGAATCACTGCCCTCTGATTGTATGGTCTACCATCGTTCGGTAACAGAAGAACAGCCTGGTTGGCATCAATCAGTGCTTTATCGAGTTGACCGAGAGTTTCATAACAATCAGCTCTCCATCGGTGACAGTGCAGCACATCCGGTTTGAGTGTGATTGCTTTGGTTAGATCGCGAATGGCGTCGGGATAACGGCCTTTCTCCTTCAACAGATAGCCTCGATGAGCGAGGGCGGTGTAGTTCGATGGATCTTGC
>CAYTDR010001272.1:0-2328 GCA_964436185.1 uncultured Candidatus Obscuribacterales bacterium
GTCGAGGAAATGAACGATTCGGGGATGGTCAAGTCGAGAAAGAAGCTCCGCCTCTTCCTGAAATTTCTCCGCCGCCTGCCGCCTCACACGTGGATCCGGATAGATGGGCAAAACGAATTCCTTGAGAACCACCTCGCTGCTACTGGTACCGTTGGCGGAGCAGGCGAGATACACTGTGCCCTGACCTCCGACGCCCAATTTAGAAAGGATGTTATACTTCTGCTGATTTACAGTTGCGCCAGGAGATAGCGGCGTCAGCTTGTCTCGTTTGGGCGGCGCTGAAAGCTCCTGAAGCCAAAGCTCGGTGTAGCTCTGTCTCTCGGATGGCGGCTTGAAGACGGTGAGCATTTCTGCGTCGAAGTCCTTGACGTTCTGCTGAATCCAGGATAGAAGCCGTTCTCTCTCTTCTGGGAAAACGATGTCACCATATCTGGTGGTCAGCATTACATCACCATCATGATTGATGATGTCAATTTCATAGTCTCTTACCGATCGTTTTCCCTGCGGGCGAACAATTCTTACCTCTTTTATTTCGTGATGTGGAATGTACTTCAACTCCTGATAGTTATCGTCCATCAGACGTCGAACAACACAAATTGCGTCACCGGTCAATCCTAAATGCGTCGGTCTAAGAGCGTTAGCCGTGGTGAGAAAAGCGAATCCCAATCCCATTGCAATCAATACTGCCTGCGCAATGTATGACAGAAACCCGAAGAACAAATGCCCGGGCGGTGCACCACTCACGAACAGGACTGACTTCAGAGGCAGTAAAAGCGTTTTGCCCAAGAATAGATAGGTAGGTGTAAGAAAGTTGTACCAGCAATTGGCCGCCATCATGACGAGGCAGCATGCTCCCAAGTAAGTACCAAGGCGTTTTGCGGATCTCAGCCAAACATAGGCTTCCGCGTTAGGGCAATACTCGACAACCTGGTCATGCTCGAGCCAAATTGTTCTGTCGGATGTAATTGGCTGGGTGCACCAGTACGGCAGACACTGAGTCGGATCCTTTCGCCGACGAACTACTATTCGATGAGGTTGTTTGTCTTCGAAGGTCGTCAAATTCAACTCTCTTCTCCCCGTTCGATCTCGAGTTCGAGGCCGAATACGTTGTTCTTTTCCCTTTTCACACGGATTTCACTGTCGTGAACATGAGCTCCTCGCGCGCCTCGTGCGCACTACGTATACGATCCTCCGTGTCCATCGCAGTGCAAGCTGCGATGAATTCGTCTAGCTTCCTTGACGTATCACTATTTATCGTGCTGGGTCGTGATACCGCCAGCGGTTCCGGATCTTCCCCGGTCAAAAGATAAAACATCGTCGCACCGAGAGCATAGATATCGCTTTGCACGTTCGCTCTTCCTCGAAGCTGCTCAGGTGCGATGTATGCTTGTTTACCGATGATAGTACCAGTGGCGGTACCAATAAAGAAGTTGGCAGCGCCGAAATCAATTAAACAAACCTGACCGTTCTCGTCCAGTATAAGATTGTCCGGAGTGAGATCTCTATGAACTACCGGCGTGTCCTGTCCATGCAAGTACTCTAATATTTCGGTAATTTGAATCGCCCAGTGTACGACGTTTTCTTCTGATTGAGGTCCGAACTCCTTCACCAGGCGACGGAGATCCTGACCGTTTAGCTGCTGCAAGAGAAGATAGTCTCGATTGTCTTCCACGAAGTGATCTATGATTGACGCAATTCTAGGATGCGAAAGGCGAGCCAGAATGGTGGCTTCGCGTGCCAGCAGCTCGCAAGCTTTCTTTCTGAGCTCAGTGTCACTCTCATCCGGTACAACTGATTCCTTTAATACGAAACTTTGTCCCTTCTTGTCACTGACAGTGTAGACAGCGGACATGCCACCAAATGCGATTTGCCGCTCCACTACGAGCGCGCCAGCTTTAACTGTCTGTTGCGGTTCCAGCGGAATAAAATTGGTGGCACCGAATCTTCTCGTCAGCTCATCCTCCCACAGCTCCGTGTGGCTGAGCGCAACTAGCTCGTCACCACCGGACAGACAGGCGCGGGCTTCCAGTAGTGCAGGAAAGCTGTCCGTTCCTCCACCCCAGACATCTATAGCCACAATCAGGTCTTCCACCAGATAAGCGGGCAGTTTTTGCAGGCGCAATGTTACCGGGCGTCCTTTGTCAAAAAAGAAGATCAGTTTGCCGAACTCTCTGTCACGCAGAAAATGGACAGATTTTAGTGATGTCCAATTACGCTGCGTTCTTACTCCAAAAGATGGGCAAAGCATGAAGGGAAGCGACATGCCGTCTCGCGTCACGAAAATGGTTTCGTCCCCACACAAAATCGTCAATAGAATAGAGCCGCAAA
>CAYTDR010001273.1:0-2328 GCA_964436185.1 uncultured Candidatus Obscuribacterales bacterium
TTTACGTAGCAATGCAAGCGTGGTGGTGCATGTTGGTCTGTTTCTTCTTGCCGAGCGGATCACGTTAACCGGATTTGCAAGTTAGCCAGGTTGCTCACCAATTTTCGAGGTGAGACTCTGCCGGTAATATGACGTGTTTGCCTGTCACTATTCGCCGAACTTCCGCAGACTCTCCTTGAAAACCGAATCTGCGTGAGTGATTGCGGTTCAGCCTGACACTACGCCTGTACAACTAGAGTAGCGAGCTAGTCCGTAAACCAGCTCGCTACTGAACAAGCACAATGACCGTTCATCGTACTGTTCTATGTTATTTTGGGTTTCCGATACTGTTCTCGGTGAAGATTACCAGTTACGGGGATCAGGACGCGAGGAACGCGGCTCTGAGACAGCGACATGGATCTTGCGACCACCGAACTGCGTATTGTCCAACGCGCTCATCGCGTCTTCTGCGCCACGCACATCGCTCATTTCAACGAAACCAAATCCTCTACCTTTTCCACTGTCACGGTCGACAGCGACTTTGGCGGATAGAACACTACCGTAAGAGGAGAACAGCGCTGAAAGATCTGCATCTTCAGTGTTGAACGATAGATTACGGACAAATAGTTTATTCTGCATACAATAAAGACCTTTTAGTTACGGAGTCGCCTCGCGCAATTCACGAGACGGAAATTCATTCAAGCAAGTCAAACCCAACAGGGTGATACAAGCCTGGCAATCACCAGACGGTAGAAACTCTGTTTACATATGGCTTTGCAGACATCAACCTTCGCTTAGAGACTCGAGGTTGAGCAAGAGCCTGACTGATTCAGATGAATCATAGCACATTCGGACTGAGTTGTTCGAGGTGTGTTCAAATGATACAAAGTCTGGTCATTCGAAATTGTCGATTCGCACATAGGTGAACTGATTCGCAGATTTATTTATTTCCTTCAATCCATTCGACTGCGATTTGTCCGAAACCGACCTTATACGATGAAAGCGATAGTCTCAACAGCTCCTGTCGCCTCGTGGGCACGTAAACGCAAATGAGTTCGACAAAAATGATGCCCCACATCACTAGCGACAAGGGGCATCATTTTTGGTGACTTTTATTGTCAGGCAAAGATTTCAGTCTTTGCACAAAGTCGTCAGTTCTTTCTCATTAGTATCAACCACGAACACAGCAAGCAACTTCGCTGGCTTCGACTTGCTCGCGTTTCGGCTTATGCCATGCTTGTCTCCGGGATTCTCCGAAAAGTTTTCGCCTTTTTTATAGGTGACTACTGGCCCGTCATTAACTTGGCTCGTTATCTCACCTTCCAAAACAGTGGCGTAAATGAACGCTGACTTTGGATGCGTATGGCATGGAGTCGAACCGCCTGGTGCGTATTCCACCAAAATTCCCTTAATGCTCTTTCCAGGCGCATTGGGCAACACATGGTCATACACAACCGAAACTTTTGACTTGTCGTCGCTCAGGAGTCTGGCTGTGCGCTCCGTTTTTGTTGCGCCGTTGCCGGTCTTTGCGTTTTCGTTGGCTGCAGCACCACCTGCA
Organism: uncultured Candidatus Obscuribacterales bacterium; assembly: GCA_964436185.1. GTDB lineage: Bacteria > Cyanobacteriota > Vampirovibrionia > Obscuribacterales > Obscuribacteraceae > CAYTDR01. The sequence goes on from CAYTDR010001273.1 coordinate 1,538, forward strand.
ACACTAACAGCGAGAAGCAAGGTCAGAGCACTATATTTGATACTGCGCATCCTCACTTCGAATCACCTCGCGATGTGGAAACCGTTTCTGCTTTCCTGCTGGAATGGAGCCAATCCTTTAGACTTGTGCGACCTAACCTCGCGCCATCCGAAGGAACAAGAGAATGTTCCTGAAGCCGCATGCCAAAGTAATTCGCATCTGCACTTGCGACGACCTTGCGATCATCATTATTAGCTTTCATATATTGCGAGACGATATCGCACAGGCTCGCACGATCGGCTCCTGCGATTTCCAGGGTGCCATTGAGTGGTTTGGCCAACACAACTTCCGCCAAAATCTCGGATACATCGTCAGCAGCAATCGGCTGTAACTGCGCCGTGGACAAATGGACAGCACCATCTTGCAAACCAGCGTCTGCAATACCGCCGATGAATTCAAAAAACTGCGTAGCTTGAACAATCGTGTAAGGAACACTTCCTTTCTTGATCTGTTGTTCTTGATTCTCTTTCGCCCGGAAATAACCACTCTCCAGCAATCGCGGCGTTCCAACGACAGAGAGGGCAACGAAATGTTTGACACCCGCTTCTTTTGAGGCGGACAACAGGTTGCGAGTGGAGTTTTCAAAAAAATTCATGACCGCGTTATCTTCGAACGATGGAGAATTCGTAACGTCAAGCACGACCTCCGCACCTGCTAGCGCGCCTGCCAACCCTTCACCGGTAACACTATTGACTCCTGTTTTGGTAGAGGCAGCAACAACTTCATGACCCTGCTTTCGAAGAATCGCCACT
>CAYTDR010001274.1:0-2327 GCA_964436185.1 uncultured Candidatus Obscuribacterales bacterium
TTCATATGTTTGACCAATGTGTCTATGAGCTGTTTTTGAATCTCCGGATTGGCTAGCTTGTTCGGACCGAATTTGCGCAATAGGTCCTCCATCATGCGAATCTCTTCAGCCGGCACCGTATCTGATGGCTGCCAGAGACCGTCCTGGACTGACCCTATAATTCTTTGTGACTCGAAGAATTTGTGAAAATGTTCTGCTACAGGTCCTTCCGAGGCAGAATGGATTTCCTGTCCGTACTTTCTAACGTAATCTTTGTACAGTTCGATTGTATCTTTGTCGAACACTCCGCTTTTATCCAATCTTTGCAGCGCTTCGTCCATTGCCAGGTGAACATCTTCTGCCATGCTCGGGTCGAACGTCGATGGGAACGGTGTTTCAATACCGAGATCTCGCCAGACTCTTTCAGTGGTGTCGAAGAAAGGCCGCATCTTATCCAGTTCGATCTCTCTTGCGCTGGCTATGAGATCCTCCTGGGCCTGCACGTCTCGCGCAGCCAACTCCGACATCTCGAACGTGCCTGTTTCGATCTGTCGTTTTCCACGCGTGAGGTCTAGCGTGGCTTTCGAGAAGGACGTAAGAGTATCTCGAAGAAGCGTGCTGGCATTGCCGTGCGGACTTACCGTTATTTCGATTTTTACACTTTCGACTGGCACTGGAGCGCCGTTCTTTCGCAAGAATGCCTTCCCTCCTTTGTCCATCCCGATCGCCTCGAAGGGCACGCCTTTCGAATCCTTGTAAACGAGCCTGGTCTGTCCTGGTTGCAAGGTCGGATCGATCTTGATGCTTGATTGCTCGACTACCGATTCCAGACCCTCGAGTCCGACCTTTTCTAACGCCGGCTTGAAACTATCTATGATGGCACGCCTGAGTTGCGGTGATTTATCGAGCGCTAACTCCAGGGCAGTTCTTGCTGCGCTCAATGCATTGGAATTCCATTTGTCTAGTTTGAGCTCGTTATAGGTATGAAGCAGATCTGCAATCGACTTATCTTTGCCGGGTCCGAACCTCCTGGCGAAAAGCTCGCCGGTAACTTTCGAAAAATATGCCTCTATCTGGGCCTCGCTCAAAACGTGCTTGGGACGAGCGTCGCGCGTAGCGGCACGTTCTACCGCTTTTTCCTTGGAACGCTCGGCGCTTAGTATGCTCTCCCATTTGTAATCCCTCGAGCCGTCCGACAATCCTTCTTGAATAGCGGTAAGCAAAGCTTCCTGCAGAAGCTGCTCGGTCTGTCCGACTGGAGTTCCATCGGCACCAAACTTGAAGGATCCTAGTCGTGTCTCGATATCTGTCCTTACATCTGGTGGCAGACCCTTGGTAGCTTCTCGAATCAGGTCATCCATGGCGCCAACGGTAAGAGTTTTATCAGTTGCCGCGTCCGTGGGGTTTGTTACCTGTTGCCCACTGAAGTCGACAATCTTGTGCTCGCCGTCGCGCTTGTAGATGACGCCTGTGATCTCGCCCTTCGTTCCGGCTCGCACCATTTTTCGCCCTTCATGGTCGGGCGCCAACTTCTGGGCCGCCACGGGCGGTGCCGCAGAGCTTCGGAAATGTTGCTGGTTGGCCTTGAAGTACTCGGTGAGGCAGCTCACAACACGCTTTCGCAAATCGACTTCCAGGGCAACGTGGTTTTTGGCGCCTTCAATGTATATCGAGTCCAGACCTTTGATTTTCTTCTCGAGATGCTCTCTCCGCTCGCTTCCCGCCGGTGCGGCCAATCGTTCCGAATTTAGACGAGTTCTCTCCTTGGCAAGCTCGAGCTCGAACTCTTCCAACTGTGTTTGCCTTCTCTCCGGATTCGGTTCTTCCGAGCAATTCGGCGGTCGGAAGTGCGAGATATCGAAGGCTCTGTCGCCTTTCTTGTCAATATAGTCATTCAGCCATTTCGCCAGCTCTCCTCGCTTTTCGGACTTCAAACTTCCCGAATTCTCATTGAAGAACCTGCCGATTTGGTATTCTTGATAGAAGAGCTTGTCGCCTTTGTCTCGCATGCTTACATCTAGCGGTAGCCAGGTTCCATCATTGATGTTGATTAGTATGAAGTCCATACCCGCTCTGTCTGCCGCAGATTTATTGGAGGTAGGGACTATTCGCCAGCCGAGCCCGTGCAGTGTTTTTCCGCCGGCGACCGGCTCTGTTTGAAGAACTGATTGCAATCCTTTGAATAGAAACCGCTCTCCTTTGTGTCCTCTTTGTTCCCCATCCAGATGAGCTGGAGCTTGTCCTATGAAGACTATGTCTGCGGCGGTTTCATTGATAAGAGCGACAGTATGGCGCAATGCATCAGCGCTCATATGATCGAGATTGGTACCAAACAGAACACCACCGGT
>CAYTDR010001275.1:0-2320 GCA_964436185.1 uncultured Candidatus Obscuribacterales bacterium
ACAGAAATAAGGCGAAAATCGATCTGGATAAAGACGGAGTCTTCGAGAAACAGGAGTTAGTCGAGTCATTCGGGGAGAAACTAGCATCTGACAAGGACACCAAAATTCTAAATTCCCTCATGGATAACTTCAAAGAAGTGCAAGAACTGGATAGCATGTTTTCCTCGACGGTGAGTAGGAACGATCTGTTGAAACTCGATGGTCGAATGGCCGCGGACAAGATTCGCATGGAAGAAGCCGCGCCAGCTATGGACTATCTGCGCGAAAACTTTAACGAATTGATGCAGCGTGGCAACGATGGAATCTATTTGGGGGACCTCACCTCCAGGGTGAGTAAGTTAAACACGCCAGAGGTGGACAAAGCGCTCAACTATTTGATTGTCAACTTCGATAAAATCGCTAGCTGCAGCGAAAAGGAGATGTGGTTTTGGCAGTCGAACAAGATCTCCAAAGCAGATCTTCGTCAATATGAGCGCTCGCTATCAGATAATCTCGTTAACAGTGTCAGGCTGCTTGCCGGCGACGATCCGGATTGGATTCCTCGCAATGTATTTCTCGAGCGCAACCGGCTAAATGATTATGCCGAAGGGCTCAAGGGCTGGACGGTCGCTGAACGTAAGTCTCTGAGGAATATGGGTTACGCAATTATTGAAGGTGTCCTGGATCAGCTCTCTGAAGCTGTCAGTTCGGTGAAGCCGCAGGAGGACTTGAAGTATTATGCGTCAGCGTTGGATGACTTATGGAACGTGAAAATCGATCTATGTCGAGGTTACAAGAAATATCACGTCGCGGTCGGCTATCGGGCGCAGGACGCCTATTCCGAGAATAAGCCATCTCTGGCCTTCCACATCAAAGACGGTTTTTGGTTGCATGTTCCTGCTGACGAAAACGTCAAACCAACCGGTTGGGTCCAGGAAAAGAAGGGACTCTTCACGACCACCTGGGAGGAAAGAGATCAGCCTCCGGAGCTAGTCGCGAGTTACCTCTCTAAGGACGTTCGCTATCCTGAGGTCTACATTCCACCGGAACCTCGTCGGCGCATACTACCGCCACCGCCACCAGGCTTGTAAACAATCTGTTCCGAAGGCTCAGCTGTTGCTGAGCCTTCCTGTTTTCGTTCGCTAAATTGCCCAACACGTTGGTGATATCGTATTTTTCCGTTTTGGGGCGAAAAGTGATTACCGCTACTTATCAAAAACGGTCGGTGATACCGTATCGCCACCAGAAAGTGCTCAGGAATTTCACTGCTACGAGCTAGTTTCAATCGTTGGGGTTTCGAGCATGTATCCCTGGCCGACTGCATTGGTGATTTTCGGAATGCCGGTTTCTTCCGGTAGCTTCGAGCGCAACCGATAAATCCAGGTTCTTACGGCCGCGCCCGTAGTCTCGGAGTCTGACGACCATAGTCTTGCCAGGAGCGCATCGGAGGTGAAGAACCGATCGGGATGCCGCATGAAGAACTCAAGCAAGTCGTACTCTTTCGGTCGCAATTGCAACACCGTGCCGTTTGCGATAGCCCGGCAGACTTTGGTATCGAGCGTCAAAGTACCGATCGTTATTGTTTGAGACTTGGTCGAACGATCTCGCCTGAGAAGTGCCTCCACTCGGGCTATCAGTTCGCGCATATCGAAGGGTTTGATCAGGTAGTCATCCGCTCCGGTTGAGAGCCCCAGGACCTTGTCGTCAGTGGCATCCTTTCCTGTTAACATAAGCAGCGGTGTTTCAATTCCGCTTAGCCGGAATTCTCTAAGGACACTAATGCCACTGATATCAGGCAGATTCCAGTCCAGGACAATCGCGTCATATGAGTTCCATTGAATCAGTTGTAATGCGTCTGCTCCTGAGGTCGTGCTCTCTACAACCAGATTCTCTCTGCGTAAGCAATCTTGAATCTGCTCTGAAAGCGCAACGTCATCCTCGACGATTAGAATTTTCATGGTAAGAATACCGGTGCCTGAATGATTCGACTGAAATTATCCCATAAGCTCGCATTTCTGGTCTCCGTTCCTCTAATGTTCGAGATAGTGTTCGTCCTCATTCTTCTTGGTTTGCAGCACCAAGCAGAGAGAGAAGTAAAACGTGTAGCTACATCCAAAGATATAATGCACTTGACTCATGATGTAGTAAGAAAGGTATATGAGGCTGGAAACGATAAGTTTGTTCTTGCCCAGGTCGATGCTCCGTCCGTGATCAGGGGGCAGAACCGGATCGTCAAGGATGTGGCAGCCCTCAGGCGGCTTGCAGGGCGCGATCCACGTGAGAGACAAGCGATAGAAAATATCTGCCGGATGTGCGCCGACTCGCTGGAGCTTATTAAGGA
>CAYTDR010001276.1:0-2087 GCA_964436185.1 uncultured Candidatus Obscuribacterales bacterium
TTGTCGGCAAAATAAGGCATGCACTCTTTGAGAATGGTTCTGCAGGGAATGGCGTCGGCGTCTAAAATTAGAACAAACTCTCCGGTTGTTTGTTTGAGTGCATGATTTATATTTCCGGCCTTCGCATTTCTGTTATCAGGTCGGGTGATGTAACCAAGTCCCAGCTCAAGAGACAGGTTCATCATGAAATCCCGCCTTCCATCGTCCAGAATGTATACGTTTAGGTTGGGATAATCGATATTCTTAGCACCATAGGCAGTGCGCCTAACTAGATCGAGAGATTCATTATATGTGCAATTGAACACGTCCACCGGTGGCACATATTCGGGATCGTATGCATGAATCTCTCGTTCCCTAGTAAGGCACCAGTTTTGAAGACAGATTAGAAAGAGAACGACGACTGCATAAACTTCAGCCGTAAACAGTAATATGCTCACAACTGTATTTAGTGGGCTAGTGAGGTTGAGAGTAAAGGCACGCCATGCAATGAATCGAATTGCGCTGAATGTGGCTGTCAACATCAAGATGCGACGAACCAACTCTGAATTGCGTTTTTGAAATAGAGCAATTCCCGCTATACATAAAACGACAGTAAGTGAAAGCTGAAAAGTCTGATTTCGGGTATGTGGATCGAAGATGAAGTAGCCAGCTAGAATTAACCCGAGGGCGGCCAAAAGCGGTATAGACGATTTGTCCTTCCCGTTCTCAATCGTCTTTGTTAAATCTTTTCCGTTTTTATTTGAGTCCACTGATCCAACTAACAAGGGGTCATACAATCCTAAAAGAAAAACTTCGACTGCGAGTATAAAACCTGTCTTCTGTAAGTGGTACTTCCCTGCAGGAAATACCAGCCCTGCTCATGAACACTGCGTCCAACTCTGTATGTCAAGGCTGAACTCGCTGAACCACCAAAGCTCCAAACACCAAGATCATCCTTAGTAACACCGACGTTGGGAGCCGATGTTCCTATGCCCATTGCGCAGGCACCCCTCCAGTAGAGGTTCTTGATTACGTGTCCGTTGACCCCGACTCCCCAACCTTGAATATATTGTTGACTAGGACTGAAGTAGCCGCCTACTCGTCTTTCAAGCTCTGGAGTTAGAGCCGTGTTGCCAAGTCGGGAGGATCTAAGAATCGCAAGTCTTGCATTAAGGTTTTGTGGTGGGTCAACCTGGAATATTGCGTTCCCTATTAACGACTGATCGTATTTAAACGCTACGACACTGGCCTGGTAGCTTCCAAAGATATTAGAAATAAAATTATTCCTAGGACCGGAATAAATTGACCGGCTTAAGTAGGCCCCACCTGTGAACCATGGATTCGTCAAAAGTCTAGTACCAGTTTCAGTGCCGCCTCCGACTGTGAAGGAACAACTGGTTTTGTTCGTGAATCGCAAGTGAGCAATGGTGTAGAAGAAGTTTTGATGCACTCGGCCGACAAGCAAACCGCTTTCGGGTAAATTCAAGCCTGTAGTCGCTAGCAAACTAGATCCGACTATGTCTCTCCGATAACCTGCTGTTAACCTCAATCGATCATGAAGCAAATATGACGCTTGTGCTGCGCCTAATACAGTAAAGCCGCCAGAAATTTCTTTAGTTCTGACATATTGGTAAAGACCAAGTTGAGCATCAAGACGCAGTTTGTCAGTAGGTTGGTATTTGCCAAATACTCTAAACTCTTGGCCCATTGTGCGTGGCCCACGTAGACCAGCTTTACCGAATATCGTCGGGACGTATGTGAGTCTTACCTCTGATTGTCTGGTTGGGAAGAAGCCAAACTGAGTAGACTGTGGTGAAAATGAGTCCATCTGGGCGGCTGGGCCCAATAGGGACTGATTAGCGTAGGCCGATATCGTTCGAAAATAGGGGCGCTGAGCGTAATTAATTTCGTTCTCGAAGTTCAGTGCCTGTGCTTGATAATATGGTACATCCGCCTGAGGCAGTAGTGGATATGGTGTAAATCCTTCCTGAATCTCTCCGATTACAGTTGGAAAAAATGTCCCAGTGATTTGTGCAAGAGCGGGCTCAGAAGCCAGAGATAGCAGGAGCAGAAGGAGGGAGAAAATCCACCTGCCGTAACACCACATC
>CAYTDR010001276.1:2097-2320 GCA_964436185.1 uncultured Candidatus Obscuribacterales bacterium
TAAGTTGCACATCCGACAAATAATAAGCCAAACCTCAACTGAACTCAACTGGCAGACTACCGGATGATACCGTACAATGAAAAACCAATACTTAGTACATACTTTGCCGAGCTGGTTACTTTAGTTGAACAGATTTCAAGCCTTTATAGTTGCGGCACTCTCATCCCATCTTTGCTTAATAGTAATTGCATGTCCTTGTGAAGCTAATCCAATCGAAGCAAAG
>CAYTDR010001277.1:0-2316 GCA_964436185.1 uncultured Candidatus Obscuribacterales bacterium
CTCCATCGTCGATCGACTTGTAACGCCGGACGCAGCGACATCGGACGCTGCCAGCGTTGTTGGCGTGAAATGGATTTGTTTCCATCAAGACTCGCGTGTGCTTAAAAAACCGTTAATTCGTCAGCGATCGGCGATTCTTGTGAAATTAAGACCTTTCGGAGAATGCTCCGCTTAGTAGTAATTTCCAGTTGGTGAGTGGGATAGATTGGCTACCGACGACTATTCTGCCTTTTCAAGCAGATTTTCCAACAGTTTCGACAGTTCCGCACCACGAGCGCGCATGGAAACGACATTGCCCGCTTGATCAACCAGGATGGCTGCCGTAATTGAACTGATCCCGTAATACTCAGCCATCGGGTGGTTCCATCCTTTACCCTTCTGGAGTTCTTCGTCGTACATCAGCGTCCACGGAATATCTTGCTGTTTGATGAACCGGTCGATTGGCTTGCGTGAAAGATCGAGGGTGATGCCCACGACATCGAATCCCCTGTCATGGTAATTCTTTTAGTTGTCTTTGATGTTCGGCAGTTCGGCAACACACGGTCCGCACCAGGTCGCCCAGAAGTCGACAAGAACGACTTTGCCGCGATAAGAAGCCCAGTCGAATTCGTCTCCACTGAGAGTTTTACCCCTCAAGTCTAAGAAATGTCCCGGCAGACGGACATGGCGACCGAGGCCTTCATATCGTTTTGCACTCGATTGGATCTTCGGGTCATCGGCATCTCTGGCGAGCGTTGCCAAGCGATCGAATAGCTCGCCCGCTTCGTCGGCATAGCCCTTGTTGGTGAACGCATTAGCGAGTTGCATCGCAGAACCCACAGCTTCTGGAGAAAAGGCGGATTTAGAGACTGCCGTGAGAATATCATGGGCCAATTCCGTGCGGTCGGCGGGAGCCAACTGAGCGACATCGCTGATGCGGATATTTGTCCAATACTGATCGACGACTTGAGCGACCTCGGCACGTTGGTCCAGCTTGAGCTTAGTGGCCGCTGCCATCGCCTCTTTGGCTGCTCCCGCAACACCTCTTACGGATTGTGCAGTCAGTGTCCTCAACTTCATTTGTGCAGCGCTCACCGCAACCTTCACGTCGGTTTCCTGGCCAAGGATCTTGTCGCTCGCATCAATGACGGCACGATCTATTTGGGTGGCGTGTTCTACCGCAGCTTGTCGATTCCTGAATTTTGGGCTGCGGGCTTTAAGCGTTTCAATAAACGCCATGATCACTTCCGGAGTTCCATCTGGAACCACATAATCCAGAACCGGTTCCTCGAACTCCACTCCAATACCGACCGCGGCGAAGTTGTTTTTCTCGTTTGATTCTTGGATGACCTTTCCCCAGTCCACCATGATCACTAAGTTGGGAAAGGTCCGGATGTCACTCTTGATGCTGGCAGTAAAACGCCCCTCTGTCGACTCTCCTGGCGCAAGCGTCCCCAACGGTGAGATACCAAGTATCGTACCACCCGCTGGCAGATCATCCTCGTTCTGAAAAAGTGTGTCTTTGGAAATGAATGCCTGTACGGATACGTTGTCATGATTCTCGTTTGTCGGGCCATCAAGATTGGCATCAGCGGTTCCGACGTTCGTTATCGTCCATTCATATTCGACATTGTCAGGCTCGAGGTATCGAGCCGTCAGGGCAGAAAACACCAAGTCTGGCCCTTCCGGAGAACGGGTGGCAGGCGACCGTGACGACTGCTTAGATGGCAATTCCGGGCGTTGTGCTAATGACGGTCGTGAAGTGGAAAGTACAATTATTGCAATACACACAGCCGGTAATGCCATTCGCTGGTTCATGGAAGTACTCCTGATTGTAAGAAGGTGTTCCTATCCGCTTGCTCAGTTTGTGTTTGACCAGAGTCATCTGTCGGACGTCGGCCGCGAGGCCGATTGGGTCTTGGAAGTCTGTACCGCTGGAATTTCAGGATCTGGCTTGGTCACTTGCTCCGGGACTTCACTTTTCGCACCATCACCGCACTCACTGAGTTTCATGATCGTCATGGTTACGAAGCCGGTTTCTGTCTTCTGCCTGAATTCATAGGTGACAACGCCGAAAGGTGCCCTGGGATAGAGTCGGGTCTTGAACTCTGCCTCCTTGTCAAACAGCTTGCCGGTCTGTTTGATACCCGGGCAGGCTAGTTCGCCGAGCTTGTTTAAGACAACTTCCTCTCGCAGCTCTTTGACGTCTTCCAAGGGCGAAGCGAGCCAGATTTGAAGTGGTCCAAAGTCCTTGGGAGCCAGTTCTTTCGCGTCACGGTCCCCGCTTTTATACCACGCTTGAACAACGTGCTTCAGAGGACTCTTGCCCCTGCCCAG
>CAYTDR010001278.1:0-2313 GCA_964436185.1 uncultured Candidatus Obscuribacterales bacterium
TTGCCCGGGCACCGTAATTGGTGCCCGGGTTTGTCAATAATCATTCTGCCTCATTATTTTTGTTGCCTTTGCTAGTATTATAGAGTATCGTAAAAATCCGACAAGCCGTAAGTATTCGGCGAGGGCAGGTTTTGGTCTAATAGAGGTTTTATTTTCCATACAGTTTTCAAGTATGGCCATTGGGATCTAGGAAGATCATGATGGTCATGTGAAAGCCTCCACCGCGAAGAAGAATGAGTTTCCATCGAAGGTTCCGACCGCTCGGAAAGTTTCGATCGAGGACATATGGCAGGAACTCCAAACAGTAAGAGGCGCACTGGAGAAGTCGGAGCGCAGGGCAGATAGGTTAGAGAGGCGTGTCAAGGAACTCGAAGCAGAGAACAAGGTACTTCGCCGGAAGCGCTCCGACACAGAAGAGTTGTTGCACAACGAGATTCGAAAGCTTGAGAAGAATGTCGCGGATCGCGACAGGCAGCTAGAGAAGGCAAACAAGCAGCTGGCCTGGTTCCGACAGACGTTTTTCGATGAAAAGACTGAAAAGCTGGAACCTCAACCAGAGAACGAAAAACCTGAGTCAGAGAAGCCCGAACCAGAAAAGCCACCAAAGCCCGACGAGAGTACAAGTAAACGAAACAGAGGTCAGCAGCCTGGTTCCAAGGGGCACGGGCGAACCGATCGTGGCAATGTGCCGATCGGAGACGAGTTGCAAATTGAAATTCCAGGAGGATGTTCATGTCCGGATTGCGGGAAAACATACCGGGTTCTTTCAGTTACAAGGGACTCGAAGCTGTTTGATATTGCCATTGAGGTATTTAGAACGGTTTACAAACAACTGAAGTATGTAGCGCAATGCAATTGTCGAGGAAAGAAGATCGTTGTAGCGCCTGCGCCACCGCGCCTTTATCCGCGGACTGATATCGGTAATTCATTGTGGGTGCATCTAATTGTGCAGAAGTTCTTGCAGGGCGTGCCAACGAATCGCACGCTCAAAGAGATGAGCCTGTCGGGATTTTCATTAGCCGAAGGTACTGTAACTGGTGGCTTTAGAGTTGTGAACGATTTGCTAGAGCCATTGTATGAAGCGATTAAGAATCGCTGTAGGGGAGCCAGGTATTGGAACGCAGATGAGACCACATGGAGAGTCTTTAGTGCAGACAAGACGAAATGGTGGCTATGGGTCGTGGCTAGCGATGATGCTGTGGTGTACATTCTCGATCCTAGTCGATCTAAAAAGGTTCCAAACGAATTCTTTGCCGGTTCATCAGGAACCCTGATGACTGACCGATTGGCATCGTACAAGTCACTTCAAGAATCGATTCGCAAAGCATGGTGTTGGGTGCACCAAAGACGAGACTTTTTCAACATCTTCAAGGGAGTGAAACGCCTCAAGGTTTGGTCGAGAAAGTGGCTAGATGAAATCACCAAGCTATTTTTGCTTTATCACGAGCGGTTCAAACTTTGGGCGAAAGGCAAAGAGCGTGGCGGAGACTGGGAAAAAGCGCAAAAAGATTTAGAGCAACATGTAAAAGGTCTTGAGCGGCGATGGAAAAGGGATCTAAGAAAAACAAACCTGCATGAAGAACAGAAGACAGTCCTGAGGAGCATGAAGCGACACTGGGAAGGACTAACACTGTTCTTGAAGGACCCTTGCGTACCGCTACACAACAATCGCGCGGAGCGCTTGCTTCGCAACTCAGTGGTAGTTAGAAAAAACAGCTATGGAAGTGGCGCTGAATGGGCAGGACATTTGGCAGCGAAGGTTTTTGGCATATTCCAAACCTGGTTGATCAATGGGCTCGATCCTCAAGCCTTGCTCCGCGCTTACCTTGATGAGTGTGCAAAGACTCCAGGTCGGCCTCCTCCGGATATTCGAGAGTTTCTTCCCTGGAACATGACAGCAGAGAGGAAACTCGCCTTTGCCCTACCCAAAGGGTACAAACGCCCAGGGTAAAGATTCTAGAACAAAAAAAAGGACGAAAATCGCAAAAAGCGACAGAAACACGCCGTCTTGAACGAATTTCTGCTGACCTGCCTTGGCCGAATACTTACCGAATATTCACTGTCCCAGCCTACTGTTTGACATCTTCGTCTTGTCGAAATGTCATAGGCTCAATATCCATCCTTTTTGTTAACCCAACCTTCGATATGCTGTGCGCGGGTGGCTGCCTGTATTAGAGTTCGTTGAGGAATCGGGTGCAAGGCGCATTCTCTGCAGTTTTTCATTGGTTTACCGGATGTTGATTACCAATGCGAGCTGAGGATAGGATCGTTCCATATGATATTTATGTGATAAGCAGAAAGGGATGCCTGTCA
>CAYTDR010001279.1:0-2312 GCA_964436185.1 uncultured Candidatus Obscuribacterales bacterium
CAGAGGACTAAGTGAATCTCGCTTGCCGTCTCACGATGGCAGCGAGATTCACTTTTGTGTTAGCTCATCGCCGATAGTCATTCAATCCGAACAGTTGTTGCTGCCCAGTCACACCAGGAGAAGATAATGGACTCAGGCGATAAAAACATGAACGAACGAAAAGAACTGCCAGTCGGATTCGCGGCGGCGTGCAAAGAGCTCGACGCGAAGCTGAAGGGCAAGAGTCGCTCCTACAGTGGGCTCACCTATAAGCTGCTCCAGGTCCGGAGCGTTTTTGTCCAGGAGCGCCACTATTCCGCGCGGGTCCGCAATCCCCGCTATCACGGTTTCCGGAAATTGTTCGAGCCGGAGTACATCGACGGCAGCAGGCAAGGACTGTCCGAGCTGTACATCGAAGGCCGTGCAGAGGGCCAGCTTCACGGTGGAAGCGAGAGCTCCGCTCTTGCCTTTCAGCAGATGCTGATTGTCGGTGGCTTGACGGTGGATCTGATTATCAGCGGTCACTTCACCGAGTCTGGTTGGTACATCGATTCGATCACCCTGAGCAAGTAACAGCTTAAGAGCTGACGTTTGTGCAGAAGACTTCCGGAACTATCCGGGAGTCTTCTGCTTTTGTTTTGCCACACCCTGGTTCCCATGCGAAATTTCACGGACGACTATCGTCTAACGTCAGCAGACACCAGCAATTTGAGAATTTTTTGATCCAGGCTATCGCTCAGGAAGCCAGAGGTTAGCACTTTAGATTTTAGATTTTGAATATTTTGGGGCATGTTAACTATAGTAGACAGTATTTTTTTTGATTGACCCAACCAATGCTAGCCAGCACAATGGAGAAGTGTTCGGTTAGTGCTTCTTGCCCCTTCGGAGGTCAGAGCTTTTTCTGCTACCGAATTGTGCCTCCGGCTGGTCAGCTTGAGAATGGAAGACTGTGAGCGTCATACAGGCGTCATATTGGTTAGCTAAAGTGAGTTCAAAGTTTTTCACCGCTCATAAAACGCCGGCGGCAACAGAACACAGAACCCCATTTACAGAATCATCTGATAGGAGATCCCATGACCAGATCCCCACAAAATCAACCGGAAAGTTTCGGTGACGCAGCCAGCGAATCTCGGAATTCTCTTCCACTCGCCGTTAGCAACTTAGAGATGTCCGAACATTCTACAAATAACTTCAATTCAAACCTGCCGGCCGAGCTTCCAGGACTTGAGCTGGATTTCAGCAGCGATACCATCGGCGATGCATCATCGCCTTCTCCATCGACCACTAAGCCACCCGGATTGATCGGTGTCAAGCCTGATGATTCACAACCTTCGGTTCCGAAGTCTTCAGGGACAACCACCAAACCAGGAGACGGTTCTGAGAAATCTCGCGAGGAAAGGGGCGGCGGGTCGCTGTCAGACTTGCTTCGCGAAAGAAATGGTGATGCAAAGCCTGCGGTTCCACCTTCTCCATTAGCACCTACGACGAATCCGCCTGAGACGAAGCTTCCGCCTGTCAAACCAGCGGACGTGCCGCCACCAATAATTGAATTTCCATCGGGCCCGGCAAAACCTCCGGACCTTAATCCGCCCGCTGATGCCAATCCGCCTGAGGTTAGGAAAGGACCTGACAATACAACATTTGAGCCTGGCAAGAAAATTGCCCCAATAGACTACTGGAGCGAGTAAGGGCTGCAGTTCAGGACGAGGAGAGCAAAACGGTCTTTCAAGGAAAGCTCAAGTCGAATTAAACTTTATGGTATCGCATACAGCGCTACCGGACAGAATCCGGAGCATGCAAAACCGCATAGTGAGAGCTATCAGATCGAGATCGAAACCGTTTTCTGATTCCCGTCGACTAAAGCAATTTTGCAAAAAATGTTAACCCATCACGATCGGGAAGATGAGAATGACTCATTTGAAAGAAACTACCAGAGTTTGTCCTTCCTGCCAGGCAAGGTTTACTGAAGACACCAGGATGAGCGTCTGCCCCTCGGATGGAACCTTGCTGTGTCCCATCGATGCCGATGATCTCACAGGGACAATCGTAGGTGATTACGCGATCGTTTCTGCTCTCGGGCAAGGCACAAGCGGTCAGGTATATCTTGCCTATAATCAGACGCTGGATATAAAGGCAGCTGTGAAATTTCAGCGATGCAGTTTACTGTCCGATCCTGCGGCAGTAAAACGTTTTCAACAGGAATCGCAGACCATTCAAACTCTGACACACGAAAATATTACTGCGCTCTATGACTATGGAGTAACCGACGATGGTCGTCCATACATAATCATGGAGTACGTCAACGGAGAGACTCTGAGCCAGCGCCTGGCCTC
>CAYTDR010001280.1:0-2304 GCA_964436185.1 uncultured Candidatus Obscuribacterales bacterium
CCTTCGTAGCTTTTGATGTAAAGAAGTGCACTCGGGTCAAGTTCTGGAGCAGTCCTATGAAAAGCAAACGATTTGCGAGTTGTCAGGTGTCCCGCGTCGGATTGTTTGCCGCGCTGTCGATCCTTCTTATCGCTCAACCACCGCTTGCCTTTGCCAAAAAACATGACGAGGTGGCCATAGGTGACTATAGTGCTGCCTTCAAGGCTCCTGGCAAGAGTATTGTCAGTCGAATATCCTCTCTTCCCTTGTCTGCTGCTGGAGTGATGACGGGTATTGCAGTAGGTGTGCCGGTAGCCATCGCTAAAGGGGCCAAAAAGCATTCGAAGAGCATGAAGAGAAGCATGGACGATGCCCTTGCAGTCGAAGGCTTGGATTTCGTCGGACACGCCGCAGCTAGCGGATGTGCGCTCACTTTCGGATTACCTGCCGGTGTAGTATGCGGCTCGCTTGAAGGTGTAAGAAGAGGCATTGATGCCGGTTCTCGCAGACCGTTCAGCAAAGAGTCGATGAGCCTGGGAAGAGATATCGATTACAGCTGGGGCAGCACTCCAGGGAGAACGTATTGAGCGATTTTGAGTACATCGTCCTTGGTGGCGGTGGCGTAGGCTGTGCATCGGCTTATCATCTGGCTCTACGTCAACGATCCGTGCTCGTTCTCGAGCAGTTCGAGATTGGACACAATCGTGGAAGCTCGCATGGCGAGAGCAGAATCATCCGATATTCGTACCATCATGCTGACTATGTCGAACTTGCTCGTCAAAGCTATTTGCTGTGGGCGCAAGTAGAAGAGCAGCTCGGCGAGAAGCTTCTTTTGCGTACTGGCGGAGTCGATCTGGCTGCTCGAGATAATGCAGAAGTAGAGGCATGCCGAAGAAATCTGGCTGAGCAGTCGATCGTCCATGAAGTAATCGCCAACGATGAACTCAAGCGTCGGTTTCCGCAATTCAACATAAAAGACGATATTCAGGGTTTGTGGCAACCTGATGCAGGAATCCTTTCTCCCGATCAGTGCGTGCCCGGCATTGCAAAACTGGCGCAGAAGAACGGGGCGACAATAAAAGAACATGCAAAAGTAGTGCGAATCGAAGAAAACTCTGATTCGATTACGGTTCACACAGAGACGGAGAGCTACACCTGCAAGAAGTTGGTGGTAACTCCTGGAGGATGGGCAGAGCCAGTTTTGCGCCTCTTAGGAGTTGAGCTTTCTTTGAAAGTGACAGTAGAACAATATGCTTTCTACAAACCCAAAGCAGAAGAGCTCTTCAGTCCTGAACACTTTCCTATATTCATCAAGTACACCGATGATCCTGAACTGCCTGATCTGTACGGCTTTCCATCCATCGATCAACTAGGTGCAAAAGTGGCAGAGCACCATTGTGGCAAAGAAACTACTGCTGACAGTCGTTGGATGGAACCCGATAAGGCTCTATTGGAACGACTCCATGAGCGTGCGCATCAGTTATTACCCGGGCTCTCTGATGAGATGACCAGGGCCGCCACATGTCTCTATACAAATACCGCGGACAGGGATTTCATAATAGACAAGTTGCCCGGCAGAGACAACATTGTTATAGGCGCAGGGTTCTCCGGTCACGGATTCAAGTTTACTATTCTGGTAGGGCGCATCCTTTCAGAGCTTGCGCTGGACGGTTCCACTGATTCACCAATCTCGTTGTTTAAAATCTCCCGATTTAAGAACGTAGAAAGCAGCGTGCCGGGCTAATCATTTCTATGTCTGCAAAGGCATGGGAAGAAATGCATTTTCTGAACATACAGATTCGATCAGCGGAATCATTCTGCACAATATATGAAGGTGCTGGAAACTCAGATTTCATGCGGATTTTAAAAGTTTGTGAAGCGACCTCTCAGGTTCCTATTGCAATTCTTCAATCTGATGCTAGGATGAATGGTCAGTGTCGCCGTTGTGACACTACGTAGCATAGAAATTAGTCAACACGAATGAAATTCGAGATTGATATGAGCAATTCCCACAGCACAACCAACTTCTGGTGGACCTGGCGAAACTATTCAGCCGAGCCTGGTTGGCGCTGGTGAAGAAGATCTAGCTATCTTTTAAAACCTTTCAAACCGCAGGCTCGACTGAAGACCTGCGGTTTTTGTTTGCATTTTTTGTATCTCTTGCTCGTCGATGATGAGCAGGAATCTTGATTTGGCAATACCTGAGAGCAACCCACTGTCCTTTGGGACATAGACGAAGGAACCAAAAATATGTTGATGCCCAGTTTATCCTTTCACCAAAGCAGAAAGACGAGCACTATTCTTGATACCGCCTATTGCCAGCTT
>CAYTDR010001281.1:0-2296 GCA_964436185.1 uncultured Candidatus Obscuribacterales bacterium
GAACAGAGTGGGCATCGTCACTTCCTCGAAAACTGGCAGCTTGTGCGGATTTCGACAATACTCCAGGAGCTTGACGGCAGTTTTGTCCCAGGTAAATTCGGCTGATAGTTTTTGTGATGCATCCCGGCATCGTTTTTTATATTCCGCATCGGTAGCGAGCTGCTGTATTGCCTCGCACCAGGCATCCACGTCTCCGTAAGGTAAGGCGCGTCCAGCGCCGGCGCTCTCAATCTCTTCCGAGAGTTGGTCTCCGCCAGTGCTGAGCACCGGCAATCCCGCCCAGAGGTAGTCCAGGGTCCTGGTGCGGAACGAGAATCTCGTTTCGATTAAATCGAAATGGGCGGAAACCGCTACGTCAGCGTCCAAAAGCAGATTGACGCGCTGATTGTATTCGACCCACCCTTCTCCGAAAAACACCGTCTTGCCAAGCATTCCCAGAGATTTTGCCAGTTCGTAAGCGTCAGTCGCCATTTTCATCAATGGCACCTTGGGATTGGGTGACTTCATGCCCATGAAATAAAGGCGGATGTTTGGAATAGTCTGACTGGCCTTTTCGACTGCCTTGATAACGGTAAGGGGGTCGAACCAATCCCAGATCCCACCACCCCATAAAAGAACAAAATCATCGGCTCCGATACCATCCACGGTTCCTCTTATTCCCTGGCCAGTTCTTTGAGGCGGCTCCGGGTTGAGTCCAAAGGGCACGACATCGATTAATTTTCTACAGGAAGAATCGAACTCGTAGACGGTTGGGGAAATCTTACCAATCGCGCAGTAACGACCTAACCAGTAATCTCTCTGCCGCTCCGAGGCGCAGATGGAGAAGTCAGCGTTGCACATGTGATATTCGAGCAGTTGGTGCATGAGCCGGTAGCTGGCTGGTCCGGCCACCTTGTCGTGTTTGTATTGCACCAGAACCGAGAAGAGATATGGATCGTAAAGATCTACGACCAGATACTTGTGATGCCGCAAGGCGAGTGATACGAGGCGAGGGAACGGTCGAAGCACGTTCGATTGAATTACTAAGACATCGTGCTCTAGAGCCAGACTATATAAGGCAGAGCGGCTCTTGATACCGGTTTTGATCTCCAGATTGGATTGAGTCTCGAGCTTGAGCTCGTCGTCCGGAGAGCACTCGACTGGGGAGGCGACTGTTACGGGCATCTCCAGGGCCAGCTGTTTACCGAGCTCGACACAGCGGATCGCAGGGCCCGCCATAGATTTCGACACAGGCTCCAACGTTACGAATAACACTCGATTGACATTTTTATTATTAACCATTGCTCTGCCGGCTCCTAATCAGCATCTTGTTCGCTGCCAGCCGCAATCGGGGAGTTGAAAAAACAGAAATCCGATTCATTTAAATGTACGGCGTGATTAATTCTCGAAAAAGAAAATCAATTATATCCTGGTCATCATAGGGATGGTCATGACTTCGTATCATGCGTGATACCGGAATCGGGTTTCTGGAGATTGAAAAGCTCCCTTGACAAGCATGAGAAAGGTTTCAGCAACGATTGTAAGCGGTCAGATATCTTAGTCCGGCGCCGTCCGGCTCAGACAGTTATAAAAGCAGTCTGGGAATGTGAAACGCGAGCCCTAGACTAATCAAGAGAAATATCACACCATATCTCCATGCTGAACCATGAATATTGCACCCGCAGGCAGAGAAACAGCACGTTGCTAACGCGAAAGTCGACCCGTGTCACACGTGAGGACTACTAGGACCATGGCAGACAAACCACTTGTATCGATCATTATCCCAAATTGGAACGGCAAACGATTTTTGACTGGATGCCTGGACTCCGTTGGTGCTCAGACATACAAGAATCTCGAGACCATCGTGATCGACAACGGCTCCCATGACGGATCCGTAGAGTTTATAAAGACGAACTATCCCTGGGTCAATCTGATTCAGTTCGAT
This sequence comes from uncultured Candidatus Obscuribacterales bacterium, assembly GCA_964436185.1. Lineage (GTDB taxonomy): Bacteria > Cyanobacteriota > Vampirovibrionia > Obscuribacterales > Obscuribacteraceae > CAYTDR01. Next base: position 1,925 of record CAYTDR010001281.1, read on the forward strand.
CACAACACCGGCTTCAGTCCGGCGGTAAACGAAGGCATTATTAATTCGAACGGCACTTATGTAGCGCTTCTTAACAACGACACCGTCGTTGATCCTTGCTGGGTAGAAGAGCTGGTGAGCACAATCGAGGAATACCCGGAAGTCGGATCGGTCGCTTGCAAAATGCTCTCCTATGACGATCCGGACGTGCTCGACGGCGTCGGCGACGGATACAGGAGAGGCGGTCTGCCTGGAAGAATCGGACATAAGGAGCTGGATACCGGACGCTTCAACAAGACTCGTTACATACTTGGTGCCTGCGGCGGTGCGGCACTCTATCGACGAGAACTTTTCGACGACATCGGACTCTTCGATGACGATTACTTCGCTTAT
>CAYTDR010001282.1:0-2294 GCA_964436185.1 uncultured Candidatus Obscuribacterales bacterium
CAGGGAGAGTTTTTCCAAAGCCTCGTCGAAGCGTCCTAGAATCAAATAGTTTACGGCACAGTAAGTTGCCATTTCCGAGTTGGAAAAATTGATGTCGAGACCTTTCTCGAAAATCTCCGCGGCTGCATCATGTTCTCTCAAGGCCATGTAGACAAGACCGAGATTGAGCCTGGCCGGCTCCATAAGCGGGTCGACATCGACAGCCTGAAGGAACTTCTCGGCCGACTGATCGAGTTGATTGAGCCTGAAAAGGTTAACGCCCCAATCGTTATATATAAGTGCTCTCTCGGCTGCAGTCATGCTTTGCGGCGCCAGGTTGACTGCATCTTGATAATGTCTGATGGCTTCATCCAGCTTGTTGAGCTGGGAAAGCGCAGCAGCCCAGTTGCGGTGAGCAAGCGCATATTGACTGTCTATATCAACGGCCTTGGCGAAACAGTTGGCACCTTCTTCCACTTTGCCCAGGGCGCAGAGCGAGATTCCAAGCCCATTGAACGCTTCGGAAAGCTGATTGTCAGCATTACAAGCCGCCTGAAAATATTGAGCAGCTTCCATGAACTGTTCGAGATGAAACGATGAGATTCCCGCCTGGTAATAGCCTGCTGCCAGTTTCGGATTGCATTTCACAGCCTGCTTGAACTGACCCAATGCGCCTCGATGACTGCCCATAATAGCCAGCGCCAGACCCCAGTGAAGATGCCCGACGGCAAAATCAGGTTTCCTCTCGCATGCTTCGCGAAACTCAGGCATCGCCTCTTGCGCGCGGTTTTCCTTAAGCAGGCAGAGCCCGAGCTGATAATGAGCCTCTGAGTAACCCGGCTGGATGGACAGACACGCCTTCAAGTGCCTCTCCGCTTCGTCGAAACGACCCATGTTGAAACACAGAATTCCCAGGTGATACTCGACATCCGGATCATTGCGAGTTTGTCTGGCATGGCGTGAAAGAACCGAATGTGCCTCTTCCCAGCGGTCTTGAGACACGAGGTCTTTGACTAATTGCAGTACCTTGTTCACCAGGAAGGCTTCCTAACTCGACACTTTCAAAATCTGATGCCCGGACATCAACAGAACTGGCGGCTTGTCATTGGGACAATTCAACAAATCTAATTCTACGATAGATCCGCGTATGACTACAGGTCAGAACTTAGCCTGCTCCAAATCAACTGAGCAACATGTAGCCAGAAATGACGATGACAACAAGAATGAGCTGGACAATCCAGAAGGCAAGCACGACCTGCCACTCTTCCCAGCCTTTCTCCGCCATTACCTGCTCGTAATGGTGATGCAACGGTGCCATGCGAAAAAGTCGCTTCCCCTGACCGGGCAACCGCCTGGTCAGTTTTGTTTTTACCCTCGTGAGAAGCGAGTCTTTCTCCTCACCCTCATATGTCTTGGTGAGCTTGAAGTATAGAACCTGCATAATCACTGATACTGATTCGGCTATATAAATGAGTGACAGAGGGATAAACCAGAAGACAAGCCCGCCTGCAATGACGATGGCAGCCATCAACCCACCGACGAAAAGCGATCCGGTATCACCCATGAATATACTGGCCGGATTCCTGTTGAACATGAGGAAGGCGCAAAGGGCACCTGCCATGATGGCGGCAATTGTTCCAAGAAATCGTTGCTGACTGGCAAAAAGAATAAACGAAAGGCAAGCGAAAACCTGACAGGCAGTGCCGGCGCAAAGTCCGTCCATGCCGTCATGAAGATTGAGCGAATTGGCAGTTGCCGCAACGACGAACGCTGCCAGCGGAATAAAGATTATTGCCGGCGGTACCCAAATTCCCGTACCCAGCATTTCGCCGAACTGCCCACCCAGTGTCGTCGCCAGAGACGTAGCATCAGGAAGCAGAATAAAACACTGGTTCGATGCCACGATCAAAATTCCGAGACCGGCACCAATCAGAATCTCTATACCGAGACGCAGATATCCGGAGATTCCGATATTGGACTTGCTCGTCACCTTGGCATAGTCGTCGAGGAATCCGATCAGACCGCACACTATAGCCACACCCAGGACTGTTAGATGTATAGGTGATACCAGAGGAGATCCCACCGGTTGCGCGACTGGTTGGCTGAACAGAAGCGCCGTTGCAAGAGAAATGACTACTGTCGCGATCGAAAATACCACACCACCCATAGTGGGCGTGCGCGCCTTATGCGCATGGCTCTGAGGCCCGTCCTCACGCAAGTATTGTTCGACTTGCTTGTTTTTCAGCCACTTTATGTACGATGGATATACAGATAAACAACTGGCAAAAGCTACAAACGCTGCCAACGGAAGCTGC
>CAYTDR010001283.1:0-2294 GCA_964436185.1 uncultured Candidatus Obscuribacterales bacterium
CTCTCATATTCTCATTTTCTGGTAATGGACTGAAGTTTGTTTTTATACGTCGCTGTAGTTTTGCCATGTAGGGACCAAAGTCAACATCTCGCTGAGCGCTGATTGTTGGTTTCTTCTTCGGAGTGAGCGCTTCCACAGCACCACGTAAGTTATTGTCGACGAAGAAACGGCTGTGCGAAAGTTGGCCGTACAAGCGTCCGGGCATCGATTGGCTGAGGAATGTATGAGTCACCGGTGGACCGCTCTTGAACTCCAATGTGAGGGGAAGATTGTCTCTCCTATAATCGAAAGGCAGTTTTCCAAATGGCTGCGCTCCCTGCACTGTCGCGATCGCCTTCTTGTCCCACTTCTCGAATCCGGAGGAGTCCTTTATCCTGAGATGTTTAATAGTTCCGTCGTACTCGACCTTGAAAGATACTCGCAAAGGAGAATAGAACTTCTCCTTTGTATTTGGCCACCGTTTACTGCATGCTTTGGAAACTGCGGCCACATAGCGAAGAATCTTGTCGTTCTTTGGACTTGCCATGATCACAACTGCCTGAGAAGAGAAAGCATCTCCAAAGGACTGCGCCAGTGCGGGCAAACAGATTGCGGGAGTCGCGACCATCAAAGATAATAGAGAAAGCAATAAAGAACGGCTTCGACTCATAGCATAACCTTCCTCCGACAGACATAACTCAGGTGCATGGTTCTTGGTGCGATTCGCTGTCACCTTGTTAGTAATTCGGCTAGTATGCATTACCTCCATCGCGCCTGATACGGGGAAACTCCTGTATTCCACGCATGTGCTTCGTCGGAAAATGTTTTACTCAAAGACAGAGCGAAGGAAAGTGCGGCCCATATTGAGCGTACAACGAGTTTGCTGCGTCCTGGTGGATGAAACAGTATTGATAACGATGAAGATAGGATCGGCGAGCGACGGCGATCCTATCCGACGTTTTGATGATGGTACTTACCGCGTTTGGTTAATCAAGCAAAACGCTCTTCCCGCAGCGGTTAGCAACTCTCCAGATAGCGGAGCGTCTAAAACTGCTCGGGTACCACTGGACATGGTGCAGAGTTAAAATCAAAAGCTTTTACGCCAGCAATATCGTCTCCCGTGACAATTTTGCAGTCTCCGAAATAAGCGTCTACGCCAGCAAGCGCCTCTAAATAGACGATTACTTTCTTTAGATTAGCTTGGGATGTTTTGAAGTTTTTGTAATCAGGGAAGTCAGTGGAAGTAAATTTTACTTTTTTGAAGTCATCTCCAACAGGCGTAAATCTGCCGATGAAAGTCTTCTTGTAAGCCTGCGTCGTGTTATCGGAATACTCAAAAAAGAAGATGGCATGCGAGTTTCTTAGACCAATACCAGACTGACCTTCTGTGAGGCTCAGCTCTAAAGACCGAAAACCGGTCTCTTCCTTCGGTGGACTGGGAAGACGGTTGATGGTCAAGACATAACCGGCGGTTTTGATGGCTTCGCTAAACTGTTGAATACTCGCGTGCGCATATAAATTTCCCGGTCCGAAGCCGTCACCGCCAGATTTTGGTTCATATTTGCAGATGGAGCTGGATCCTAGTGGACAGCTAAATCGCTGCACGGAGGGCAAAATATCTGCCGATGCTCCTTCTGCGACTACAAAACTGGCGACGAACACAGCCGCAAAACTCACAATTAGCGAACGTTTTTTCATTGTCAACCTCACTGTCTTGAAGCACAGCACCACAATAAAGCAGTATATCATGGGACTTTAAGCCTTCGATTTTACTGCTGTGTGCGGTGCCGTAACTACCTTTCTACCTGCTATCTGAATCACGTTGAAGAGTTCACTACAGTTGGTGTCATCCGGAAACCTCTGTTCGTTCATAAAATATGCGTTGCCAATCGGTCGGTTCAAACGAAACTGGCATCCGCGAAAAGAATGCCAGCAGATTGAATATCCTTTTCGTACTCAGGAAGAAGGAAGACTCAATTCCAGGCTACTCGCAATCCAGCTAAATTGCCTGAATGTTGTTAACATGCATTGTGTCGACCTTCTTCCAATGCGACCCTATTTCCCTTTGAATTTCCAGGTTAGACCTGCTCCTGCAACTGGACCAATGTATGCAGAGACGGGTTGTGATACCGCAGCTGAGCTGGTTCCGAAGCCGCTGCTGTCGTCACCAGTGATGACGTTGTCTGCACCATAGGCGCTGGTGTTAACACCGGTGACGGTATTAGTACCGCCGAATGCGCGACTGTTGTTCCCGCTAATGACATTGTCATCACCGACAGCTTCACTATCTGTACCAACTATGTTGTTGTTGTTGT
>CAYTDR010001284.1:0-2291 GCA_964436185.1 uncultured Candidatus Obscuribacterales bacterium
GAAGTGGCCCAGAGAAGCTCGCCGCAGAGATGAATTCTCGCAGCTTTGGCTTGGATGAATTACTTCGCTGAAGTTTCGCCGATTCGGTGGCCATAGGATTCAATGGAAACTCTCAAATCGTCTCCAGTCACCATCCAATCACTGAGCATCGCTCGCGAGTCGGCATCGCGTGTCATTGGCGCCGCATCATACTTCTGAAGCGTGGCACCGATGTCCAATATGCGTGCCATTCCCTCAGCAAACGAAGGACGTGCAATCAGGCTCAGTGTGTTGTGCGTTGTTCTCATGCTTCCACCATACAGCAACACCTGGCTTTTTGCAAAATCGCATTAGTCAGCACCCCACGTCCAACGGAGAGACTATTCTCCACCGGCGACCCGTTGGAGCATTCAGAGCATCATACGGACGATGCCAAATCGGATTCGTGAATAGTCGGCTCGGGTCCCAAGTCTGTAACAGTAACTCGGTCGTTAGAATTTCATGCAAAACATGTTGGGCAGAAACGCCATCGGATCTTCGTCGGTCGTGAGCCGTTTCTGACCATCCTTGCCCTTGATCGTGGAACGCTTGCCTGAGTCGTGCCAATCCCCTACTGGTCACGAAATAGACCTTCGGGAACAACGGGCTGACGTTATTGGTCTCGACCCCACCTAGAAATCCAAGCGACTCCATTTCCGCTAAGTGCCGCCGGGTAGTCCGATCCGAGGGCAGGTATTTCGCGAATCGTCGCTGAATCTGAGAAGACACGGCCATCCGATTCCGATGTACGAAGGCAAGAATGGCTTTGTAGCGGGGACGCTCGCGGCAAGATTTCGGCTTGGATTTTCGGTAACGATGCACCGATCTGAGTAGCTTTGGCAGTTCCCAAACGGTCAGCGGAGTCCGTTTCTGCTTCGAGCTCGAAAAATGAGTGAAGACATTGCTCGTCTCTGTGCCCTCCCCTCATTATTGGTTCTGGCACAAAAGAGACTTCCAATTGGTTGACAAACGAACCCGGAACAGTGAGAATCCGATTCGGAATGAGTTGGGAGAACTATGCCCTCACAACCGTCTTCCGGAAGATTGGAGCATTTGATGGCGAGCACCAAGCTAGTTCCAGTAAACATGTTGCTTGATATGGAACCATCAGAATTCGAATCCATGCGAGATGAATTCTTGCATGACCTCGCCCAGATTTTATCCATTGAACCTTCCGAAATCATAATTACTGAAGTTCGCCATCACTGCTCTGATGTGCATTTTCTCGTTCCGGAAGACCGGGCAGAACTCATCCGACTTATAAATTCTCGTGATTTAGAAGTACCTCAAGCCTTGCTTAAGCAAGTGGCTAATTGGCGTCGCAAATATCGTCTTATGCTGTTTTTGTCAGGACCTCCCGGCTTCATACATAAGACGAAGTATGTTCCAGATCCACCTAAGCGTGCTATTACGTGGCTACATCTGTCGGATGCTCACTTTGAGGCCCCAACCACAGGGAAGAAGTTGGATTATTGGGGACAGGACAAAGTCAGAGAGACTCTTATTCGGGATCTTCGGCCTTTGCTCGATGAAGAACATCTCACGCCAGATTTCGTGTTCTTCACCGGGGACGTAGCATTTTCGGGACATCCTTCAGAATACGACGTCGCGTTAAGTTTCTTTGCTGAACTTCAAGAAAGCATTCCAAATGGTTCCGACGCGGAATTTATCGTTGTGCCAGGCAACCACGATGTCTCGCGCTCGGAAGTGAGTCAGTATCATAAAGAAGAGCTGGCGACCGTAAAGTATTTGAAGAAAAATTCGAAGGTAATTGAGTATGTCAACTCACCCAAGTTCGAGGACACCCGCAACAAAGTGTTTGCGAGGCTCGATAACTATAATAAGTTTGCAGAAGATGCTGCGGCGTTTGGACAACCAGAGGTCAACAATGGCTATTTCTTCACTCACACGATCACACGGCATGGGATCAATATCGGAATAGCCGGTCTGAACTCCGCTTGGCGATGTAGCTCCGACAAGGACCGCGGAAGGCTAGTCCTTGGGGTTCCTCAGATTGATAAAGCCATTGACCAATTGTCTCAAACAGACATGCGGCTTCTTCTGATGCATCACCCTCCATAAAGCGACTGGTTCGTCCCGGAAGATAGGAATTACCAGAGAAACAAGCTGAGTGAGTTCGACTTTGTACTTCGAGGCCATGAACATGATCCTGACTCACAAGTCCGCGGGGTTCATTCAGGTCTCGAGTATCGCCATGAATCTGCTGGGGCGATGTATTCGCACGATGAGTACCACAATGGATTCAATGCCGT
>CAYTDR010001285.1:0-2278 GCA_964436185.1 uncultured Candidatus Obscuribacterales bacterium
GTCTTGTCTTTGCTGTAGGGTTCAACTACTTTTTGCTCTTTGTCGATTCGCTTGGTCGGTGTCCATTTAGGGTCGAGAGTTTTCGAGGCGACGATATACCTTCCGGGCGGAGTCGGCCAGTCGTCTTTGCCGATACCATTAGACACAGTGAGAACCCGTGAGATCTTATCCTTTTGCAGCTGCAGGACATGGGTGAAGTGGCTTCCTTTGTCGACTATCACTACCAGTGGTTCATATGAGTGGTAACCATTCACGTTGATGGTTTTGCTTAAGACATAGTGTCCATTGATAAAAGGTTTTCGCGATGTTTTGGTGGCGCCCGCCTTCGACTTTGGACTAGTCTTGGCTTCTACCTTTAGATCGAGAGGCGGCGATACTAGACCGATCAGCGCTAGTAAGGATAATAAGAAGAACGGCTTTTTCATATCAATTTCCCTTTGTTGGCCATCTTATGGACAGCTTCTCGTTTTTGAATACTTCGTAGGGATCTATGGGGATCCCATGGTAGACGCTCTCTCCAATCATCCGGTTAATAGAGAAGTGGAGATGTGGTGTGTTGGCTGGCGCATTGCCAGTGGTACCGACATAGCCAATCACTTGACCTTTCTTCACTGCGTCACCTTCGCGAAGATTTTCGGCATAGCGCTCTAAATGAGCGTAGTAATAGACGTACTTCCCATCCGGGCTTTTTTGATAGATGGTGATGCCACCCAGCACGCTGAAATGAAGCCGCTGTATAGTTCCTGACTCCACGGCCAATATCGGAGTGTTTCGCGGCGTAAGCAAATCGGCAGCAAGGTGAACACGCTTGCCGCGCCGCGCATAGAATAACCCTTGCATACGCTGCACTTCGAACCCTGCTATGGGAATTGTCAGTCTGCGGCTTCTCAATTCACGAATGTATGAGAGGGTTCCCACATTTTCCTGCGAGGGTGAAGACTGTACCGAATTCCTCATGTTCAAATTCATCGATCCCGGCGGAACTGACAGTTGGTGGGTTTTGTCATGTCTCACGACAGTCTGGGTTGTGGTTATTTTCGCCGGCAAGTTCCATGCGTGTCGAGAGGTTGGCTGGCTCGTAGCCGGTTTCTCCATATGTGTTAAATGTCCAACCAAAGGGGGCAATTTTTGAACTGTCTTTTTTGGGTCCTTTTTGTTCGTCACTGCGTTTGGTGGCGGTAATTTGATACTGGTCCGCGCAGTTTTTTTAATTTGACGCGCGCCTGCTTTGACCGCTGAAGCAGATGCGCGACTCGTACCTGCTCCTATTCTTTTTTCCGCATTCGTGAGCGAAACTGTTTTTCGTGAGGAACCTGATGTCAGCGCGTTCGATAAATTGGCTTTTGAGGCTGACTTAGAAGTCTTGAGGGTTAATGTTTTTGATGTTTTAGCCGTTGGTTTCGTTCCCTCGGATTTCCGTGTCTGCATAGTCTCGTGAGCGTTGACGATTCGCTCGGCTGCATTGTTTTTTTTAGTCGTCGACTTTGCTGAAGTCTTGGCAGTCGTATTCAATCTTGATACCGCACTGGGTATCGCGACTGCGGTTGCTTTTGATGAAGATGTCCTTCGCGAAGATACGGATTTAGAAAGCGTTTGCGTTGCAGTTTTGGCAGTTTGTGCGCCCTGAATCATTTGTGTCGATTGCTTCGCTATTGCCTGCTTGTTGTTCGCAGTTGTTTTTGTTCTTTCTACTTTGCCAGCAACAGATTTCGCCTGCGTAGCTGATTTGTCAGATGATGCCGCTGAGGGTTTGGCGGACGCGGGTTTCGCCGCGTGATCGGTTTCAGGGGTTTTGACAGGTTCGGTGGCTTGTTTAAGAGGAGCGCTTTTAGCACTTGCGCCGGACGCCTTGTCTTTCGCCGTTTCGCCTGCAACAGATTTTGTTTGTATAGCTGGTTTGTCAGGTGCTGTCGCAGAGGTATTTACGGGCGAGGTTTTCGCCACCTGATTGTTCTCTGGCACTTTGCGAGAATCGGGGGACTGTTTTGGAGGAACGGGTTTATCACTTACGACCGAAACTTTGTCTTTCTCCCTTTCACCTGCGGCAGATTTGGTCGTAATTGCGTTAGAGAGCCCTTGCTGCGTTGGTTTTGCAGGCGATGATGCCTTATCAGCTTTGCTCAAAACTACAGCGTGAGTAGTTTCTTCGGGTAGTGTCAGTTTGTCATTGGAGTTGACTTTGACCTGTCTTTCGACTTTGTCTACACCAGAGTTCTTTGGCGAAGTAGTCTTAGGCGGTTTTCCCGCTGCGACTTGTGCCGGTGACTTTGCCGGTTTG
>CAYTDR010001286.1:0-2272 GCA_964436185.1 uncultured Candidatus Obscuribacterales bacterium
CTGACTTCACGATACTATTAATGGTGCCATGGTCTAGCTGCTCCGATGGTCTGCCTCTCTCCGATGCTACATCGGACAGGTGACTGCCTTTACCTGGCGCCGACACACTATCAAGACTTGCGTTCACTGCATCTGAAGCTCTATGAGGATCGACTGAAATTTGCAGCTGCGAGTCCGAAGTGCCCAGGCTAAGCGATTGCTTCGCTTGTTTGTCCGAGTCAAATCTCGAATGCATCAGGTCGCAAAAGTATAGAAATGCATTGGAACCATTGAGATAGCGATGATGTTTGAATTCGTCCTTTAGAATTTTCTCGAGATGATCCGAAATCACCTTGGAACATTTGTCGAAAGACATTCGCGACGCGTCTACCTGCTTATTTAAGTACTGCGTAAGCGATAGCAGTAGAGCCGCTCTACATATCTGATGCGGTTCCTTTAACGCTGAGGCATTGTTATAGGCCAACAGGAAGAACTTTTGAGCCGTGTCGAGTTCACCAATAAAAACATAACAGTACCCCATGCGAATGAGCACCCTTAGAAACAGCGCCAGATCCAGGTGCCGACCCATCGAAGAAAGAATGCCTTTGCCCGACGCTCGCTCAAGGTGATGGTAAATATCTAGATAGAGCTTAATCGCGGTTTCGTATTTCGAGTTCTCGAAATGTCTATCGGCCCTGATCGCCTTTGCGTCCAGCCAAATCGGTCCTACCATCGTTCGAGCAAGCCCGTCGGAAAATCCCTGGATTGATTGCCAGGGAGTTAGTTTTTGTTTCGGCTGCAATTGGCGTTTGCGCGTCAGCTTAGGACCGGCGGATTGAGTCTCAAGCAGATCAGCCTGGCTGGCAAGCCTGTGTCTGGTAGCTAAGATTTGCTTCCGCACCCGGTCAAGGTCATCGGTGCCTGCCGAGTCAGACTTGAGAACTCTGTCACCACCTGCGGTTTCACACATCATTAAGACTGAATCTACCGATGGGAGCAATTGAAGTTCCGATGGACTGGCGGACAAATCCGGAATCTGAGATGGAGAAGACCATAGCATTCCCAGCAAAAGCGCAGCTCTATGCGCGATCTCATCAGACTTGTGCTCCAACAGAGTTGCGAACAGCTCGGAGGTCTCCGGACGTTCCAGGTCCGTACGTTTGAACAAAATACAGTCGTCCCCGCCCTGAAACTCTTCGAACAAAACAGGATCTATCGAGATCGTTAGAAGAGCTGTGTCGATCAACCAGCAGGAAAAATTGTCTACCGCAGCGTCATATTGCAATTCATCCCGTTGCGGATGTTGGTAATTTGGATGTCCCAGCTCCAAACTCTTCATGCCGTTGAGCGCTGGAACATAGAGCGCATCATAATCCACCAGCTTGAGACCGTACTCAGAGACTATAATATTGCCATGCTGCAGGTCACCATGCCCGATACCAGAACTTTCAAGCTCCCCCGCCAGTTGCATGAACTGTTCACGCAGCCACCTGATGATGTGACTATCCTTGTAATTTCGACTGAGAAAGACATCCAGTGTGTCACCGCTCACCCAGTGCATCTTAAGAATCGGATACCAAACGCCTTTAACTCTGATACCTTTTTCGATGTAATGAAAAGGCACGGTGCAATCAAGATCATCAACAGCGACAAATTCGCTAATACGCAGGTACCGCTCTTTCTGCTCAGAACGATGATTGAGAAAACATCGAACCGCCCATTCCGAACCAGCCGATGAAACTTTATAGACGCTCGCGAATGCGCCGGTAGCAGAGTGCGGCAGACCGATCGGATTCAAAGAAAAACGCCCCGTCCTCAGGTCTTCATCCAAGAAACTGATTGCCGGAGTCTGAATCGCTTCGTTATATTCTTGAGGTGTCGGCCAACTCATGGGGCGTAGTACGCATAACGAGTATCACCTACTCCTTATACCCGCCGCTGTCCGCCGTCGAAACTTGCCCGCGGGCTAATCGGCGGCTTGCTGCCCCAAAGGAGCCGATTTGCTCAAAACATTTGCTCAATAGACCATCAGTTGGAGATGCTGAAGCGCTCTGTGAGAAACGACTAGCGGTGAACAAGATTGCGACGGGTTTCCAGTCGCCGCACCTCATTCACAGCTGTCGTCCTCGTTTTTTACTTTTTCTCTACCGGCTGACTTTTCTTGACCCACTCGTCGAAACCGCCCTTGAGCGCCTTGGCGTCAAGCCCATATTTGAACGAACTGCGACGAAACTCCAGAAGAAGCTCCCGCATCACCCGAACTCGCCAGCACTCACCCAATAGACGACTGACC
>CAYTDR010001287.1:0-2270 GCA_964436185.1 uncultured Candidatus Obscuribacterales bacterium
GATTGCAGATCTGGCGATACTCTCTTTCGTAGAATACTCCTGACTCCCAGAGCCGTGCTCCATCCAGATGGCGGGCTATACCACGAGCATGTGCGGCGAAAGTCAGGGCGTTGAGCTCGTACCAGGTTGGCAGGAGCCCACCCAGGTTTCGCAGCGGCAACTCGACCACCAGTGCAGCCAGTGCCTCTGGACAGGCATCCAGATCCGCTGCCAGTATGGGTTTGTTCTTCTCTCCGATTGGGATCCCTTGAAGTGAATGAACCTGCGAATATGCGCGGTGTTCGTTAACTTCTACATGGGTTGTCGGATGGAAACCTATGTTATGACACTTCGACGTGTCGGCTGCGATGCGTAATGCGATTTGTTGAGCCATCACTCCCGATGGCAAAAAGAGCGCCGACTCTTTTCCCAGGAGTTCTGCTATCTCCGCCTCGAATCGTTGTAGGAACTCACCTTTTCCATAGTTCTCGGGTTCCGCTTCAGAAGCAGCACAAAACTCACTCAGTACCTGAAAAACTTCGGCCGCTGGTTGTTCAGGATGCCAATTCAATTTCCGGATCAGCCTGCTAGCCAATGTTTCCTCACATTGTTCGGAGGCCTGAAGTATATCAGACCGAACAGCTACTTCGTATTTCCCCCATTCAAGAGGGAGAAAAGGTTGGATATTATGCATACGAGGGTGAGCGAGCAGGTAGCATATATGGGAAATCCAGATGGACCCACAGTCTTCGAACCGGATCCGGAGGTTGCTAAGCCGGATTCCGAAGAACACACTGCGCTCAGAGAAGCTGCTCTGAAAATGTACGATGAAGTCGCGCCTTCAGTCGTGGGCATCAGAATTAATGGACGCGAGGCTGCAAGTGGTTTTTTCGCCGATTCTCACGGTGGAGTACTGACCAATTCTCACGTAGTCACTGCCGGCAAAATACATGAGATCGTCACACACGACGGAGTAATTTATCCGGCCAAAGTTGTACGGCTTGACGATATCAATGACCTGGCTCTGCTGCGAATTGACGGGGTTTCTTCAACACCTGGATCGGTTTTGGAACGAAATTCAACTGAAGATACTACGAACTTGCGGGCGTTCGCCATCGGTCATCCTGCCGGATTGCGTCAAACAGTCATAACGCCTGGTCGAATGACGGGACCAACCAGCGGTCTTAAATTCATGCGATACACATACTCCAGTGCCAGGGCGAGCCATTCAAATGTAAACACCGGTATCTCGCTATATGATATACCTGGTGGCGCTGAAGAGATCATATCGAGCGTCGTCGGAGGCATGCCCAACCCCAAGCGAGACGAAACGGCAGATTGGTTGAGACGTCCGATCTTGGAAGGACGAGTGAACCTTATCGGCGGCAATTCAGGTGGACCGCTAGTAGATGAGCATATGTCAGTACTAGGGGTATCTAGTTGCACGAATATGTTGTCGGGGCAATCAGGATTTGTACCGACAGAACAGGTTGAGCAATTCCTGAGCCAACCGGAAGAGAAGTTCAAATTTGGCTATTCATATCAAATGAGACGCGATTGGGTGAATAACTACGTTGATTCGTGGAGCGATGCACCGGTCATAAATGCATTAACGACCGCTTCCACCGCCGCTGGTGCGTATGCTTGCGGTGTTGCATTTAATCGTGCAACGCCACCACGCTACTGGCCGACAGCAGCAGTTCTTGGTGGAGGCATGCTTCTCTACAATGATGTTGGCGAGTTCAATACATTCGGCGGCTTGAGAAATGTTGTGCAAGACTCTGCCTCCATTTTGTCAGACGTAGCGATGATGAGTGGCGGAGTTCTACGCATGACGGGAAAATACAGGAGCCTGGGAACCGCACTGGTCGGATTTGGAACCGCAGGTCGATTGGGTGCCGAGTTTATCCCTACACGGCCGGTACTCGAGAAGATCGAACGACAGAATGGTGATACAAGACCACCTCAAGAGCTCCAGGAGATGGCAAAAAGTGTGGGACGCTAGGATTACGAAATCTCGAGAGTGCTTTCAGCAGTCGGGCTTCTGGGAAGCTGAATTTCGGGGCTGATAATGAGGCGCTGGCGAGTCAATTCTTGTCCTTTGGTAGCAAATAACTTATCGTGTGACAATCTTCCGCTCAATCAATTTCTTCAGCTGACATCGCCTAGAAAGAATGCAGTTTGAGCAAATCTGCCAAGACAACAAGCTTAATTGAAGCGTTTGGCTCCGGTATGCCTGGAACCAAAGGCGTTGATAGACTTGCCGAGAAGTTCAAGAATGAACCACTCAA
>CAYTDR010001288.1:0-2265 GCA_964436185.1 uncultured Candidatus Obscuribacterales bacterium
CGGCATTCCAGGCATGACCTTCTTCAGCTCGTCCGGATTTTCAAGAGCCATTTTGAGGTTGATCAACATGATCTCAGTGACTTCGTCTTCACTTGAGTTCTTAATGATTTCCTTCACTTCTGGGGGTAATGATCCTGGGGTGGGAAAGAAATCAGACATTGAACTTATCTCCTTAGAATGTGCGAACCTACGGTTTTGTCTGTGGGACGTTTCGCTGGGTCAGCAGGCAATGCCATGGCTGGTCTGAACACCGCCAGGCGAGGCGACCGTCAGACTAATCACCCAAAGTAATATTATGGCACGACCCCATTAGAGAGTGCCGCCAGAGTTAACATTGGTAGCGCGTCCAGGTCTCCAAGCGCTGTTGGAAACCTTCTTCTGGAAACTCGATTCAATCACTCTCGATTAAAGGAAAGATAGGCGACGCAGGCTCAGGGCTATTGAAGAGCTCCCGAGTGGACCATAGCAATCACGATCATGGATACTAAGAGGAAGCAAAGCCCAAAGCGGACTTCAAAAGCCATGGTTGAACGGGCTCGTATATCCACGCCGACTTCAGAGTCGGACACATCGAATCTTTCCAATCTACTCTCCAAAAATTCTCACGTCGATCTGAGCGTTCAATCGGACGCGATAGTAAACATCACTTCGGCTCGGAAATGCACCTGTCGATATTACACCACTCTAAACTCGTTGTCAAGAAAAGATTTTGCGCCGCGTAATGCGGTAACATGGGCGCTTTCGAAGTGAGGATCGCCCTGTGTCCGCTCTCAAACCGCCTTCCGGCAAGCATGTCAGCTCCCGGTCCACTCGTCACGCTGTTCAGGATGGTACCCTCAGACCTGCTTTAATGCGTGAGCCTGCTGCTGAATCGGGGAAATTGGAAGTCGACAATAACATTCCGGAACAGAAGAGTGAAAGCGGACCGTCGCCATGGCATGCATTGTTGGCTACGTGGCTTGGTGGCGTATTTGATGGCATGGATTCATCGATCTTTGCTATCGTCCTCTTCCCATCGCTGTCCGATCTCCTGAAAACTACATCCCATGCAGCAGTTGGCTTGCACGGTTCCTATATCATCGCTCTCTTCATGCTCGGTTGGGCCATCGGTGCAATAGTTTTTGGACGGCTGGCGGACCACTTCGGTAGAGCAAAAACACTTACATTCACTATCATTCTCTATGCCTTGTGCACAGGGCTTTGTGCCACAGCCAGCACCTGGTGGGAGCTTGGCATATATAGATTTCTCGTTGGTGCAGGAATCGGTGGCGAGATGGGCATCGGAGCCGTCCTCCTGTCCGAATGCTGGCCCGGAAAGTCTCGTGTTCGTGCAGTGAGCGCAATGGCCACGTCACTCGGCTTCGGATACCTTCTGACTGCATTGCTCAATCTCTACTTGGGTGAGTTAGGCTGGCGCTGGCTGTTCGTTGCCGGAATATTGCCGGCTTTCTTGACTGTTTATATAAGAGCGAAACTGAAAGAACCGCAGCAATTCGTCGAAGCAAAGAAAAAGTCCAAAGAACAGGGAACCGCTGCAACGCAAGCCAAATCACTCAACTTCCGAGAAATTCTCGGCTTGCATGAATTATTCGATCAGCAAAACAAGCGCAAGACACTGTCCGTGGTGGCAATCGCTACATGCGCAATTGTCACATGGTGGGCAGTGATTGCCTGGATTCCTGCCTGGATCAATCAACTGACGGGCGACCTGGCGGTAAGCGAGCGCAGCCATGCCATGTTTATGAAGGACATTGGAATGATTGCCTCAGGGCTCCTGGGCGGTTGGCTGATCGCAAAGTTCGGATACAGAAAGTGCATGGCTATAACCTTCTTGCTTGCATTCGTCTGTGCAACTGGTATGTTCCTAACTGTCACAAGTTTTGGAACTCCTCTCCTCTTCTGGATTCTCGGTCTCGGCTTTTTCGCTCATCTCCCCTTCGTCATTCTCTGGATTTATATTCCAGAGCTATTCGAAGCGCGTATACGCAGCACCGCATTTGGTTTTTCCTATAACATCGGGAGATTCCTGGCCGTATTTGCAGCACTAGGTAGTGGCGCTCTGATCAACACGTTCGGAGGTTCATACTCCCTTGCTGCGTCGACAGTGGCTACCTTTTATCTAGTCGGTGCGGTAATGGCATTCTTCATGCCGAAAACTTCGGGCTGCGTGGAATAGGTTCGGATTTTACAGTTTGATTCAGTCATGCGAACAACAAACATCTTGTGGACGCAAAGATCTGATTGTTAGCAAGGTCGCAGTGAAGC
>CAYTDR010001289.1:0-2262 GCA_964436185.1 uncultured Candidatus Obscuribacterales bacterium
AAGACGCTCGTCCTGCCGAAGGGAAGCTATCTGGTCTGGCAACAGCGAGAGTACAGTCCGGCCGAAATCCGACGAGTTGTGGACTGACCTGGTTGTTCAACTGTTGCTGATCAGGTTTCGTCTACAAGAACATAATCGGATGGTTTATCGAAGCCAGCCATCCATGCCACCGCTTGCTTGCATGTCTTTGTAGTCGGTGGTACACGTGTCAGGTAGCGTCGTCCGGTTGACGGACAGTAAAAGCTCACGCAAACTAAGTCTTCATCGTTCTCGAAGGCGATTTTGAAAAGCTGACGTTCGCCGCCTTTATCCTTGTCTCTGTCCAGAACCTCAGGCTGTGCCTCCAGCATAAAACGCTCATTGCCGATTCGATCGAGAAGTACTCTGCGTCGTTCTAAATTCCGCTCGGCAAGCACTTCTTGTGCAGAGATAGTCTCCGGTCTGAAGGCAATTCGCTCATCGACTTCTACACCTCTCCACATGATCTGTGCACCCAGCAGTGACGTAGGCAGCGCGGTAACACGGGTTCCTTGAATATCGATCCATCCGTTGACGATCAGTCCTTCGGGAAGAGAGTCAATTCCTGCGCATCCGCGCAAATCGAGATTTGTCAGTGGTCCCAGCCACTCCGGAAGACTGCGAAGAGATACGCAGTCACGTGCCACCAGATTGCCAAATCGAAGGGAGCCTTTCTGCGGCCATTGTTCAAGGCTTGC
This sequence comes from uncultured Candidatus Obscuribacterales bacterium, assembly GCA_964436185.1. Classification (GTDB taxonomy): domain Bacteria; phylum Cyanobacteriota; class Vampirovibrionia; order Obscuribacterales; family Obscuribacteraceae; genus CAYTDR01. The sequence goes on from CAYTDR010001289.1 coordinate 717, forward strand.
GCAGCCAGAAATATTGAGAAAATTGAGTTCGATACCCTCCGGAAGGGATTTCAAAAATTCGCAACCGGACAGAATCAAGGCACCAACCTTCAGCCCCTCTGGCAATTCTTGAAGATGGATGCAATTGGTCAAATCGAGCCTCGATTGAACGTTCAAATCTGCAGGCAGGGATGAAAACTGACCGTTATGCGCAGTCAGCTCGAAACATCTCAGTTGGGCAGGGAGCTGTTCAAGGCTGGGGCAGTCGTCCAGCACGAGGCGCCTCACGGTTAGGCCCTCGCCTATTTTCGTCAGGTTCTGACACTTGCGGGCGATAATCACCGGAGTCGTTAATCCTCCCGGCAATTCAGTCAATTTTTTGTCCCCGGTATGATCATGTTCCCTCCCTTTCTTTGCCGGAGGTGGTGGCGCTGGCGGTGGGTTCTGCCGATTATTGAAGTTCCAGTCGGAACTCCCTTTGCGCTTCCTGAGCTCATCGTGTTCTTCCAGTGTAAGGATTTGCCGCAAGATCGTGTTGTCCGGATCCAAGTACTCAACGTACCTTCGCGCTTGATCTAGTTCTCCAATTTTTTCGAAAATTCGAACTAGCTTGTTGGCGAAAAGCTGTTTCCGCGAAACATCGTCCTTCGATTCGCTCTTCTCGATCTTGCCGAACGCCAACTCGTAAGCAGCGATGGCTTCTTTGTGCTTCTGCTCAGCAGCCAGTTGCTCCGCTTGCTCATAAAGTCGGATAACCTCTTCGTTGCGCTCTTTTGAATTGTCCGGCTTGAGAAGATTTCCGAGTAGTGAGTTCAACCAATTCATCAATCCAAATCTCCGAATGCTTTCGAGGCTATCAATTCTTACCACGATCGATGGGTAAGATATCGTACCGTTCCTGGTGCTACTGTCAAGGGTATAAACTGATTCCAGTGGCTGCTCGAGGATATGGCGCTCATGAATCGGCAACTTGTGGTAATCGGAAATGAAGGCAGCAAGCGAATCGAGCTGCTTTCGCAGGTCTTGCAGGACCAGCGCTATCCCGCCGCGAAGATTGTGCCATATCGGGAACTTTTGTCTGGAGAGACGTGCCTTAGCGATGTAGTGGAAAGAGACTCGGTAGTTCGAATTGAGTCTCCAGAAAGAGATTTCGAGGTTGAGAAACTCATTCTTCGGGCGGGTTTACAGCCAATGAATGACGGTGATAATTCCGAAATGATTGGAATCAGTCAGTTGGGTGAGCTCGTGTTTTCGAAAGGAAAGATACTCAATCCTAACCAGTGGTTCCGCGGCTGGCAGGCGACGCTGTGTCGAATCCAGGAGCAACTGCAGAAGTGCGAGATTCATCAGTCGATGAGTTCCACTGAGGAAATCTCGATGATGTATGACAAAACTCGACTCAGTTCATGCTTATCTGAACACGGAATTACTGTACCGACTGTGCTTGGTGATATTGACTCTTACGACGAGCTGCAAACCTTGATGAAAGGCACCAGGACGACATCAGTCTTCATCAAGTTGCGTTATGGGTCGGGAGCGTCGGGGGCGATCGCATTCAGAACCAATG
>CAYTDR010001290.1:0-2261 GCA_964436185.1 uncultured Candidatus Obscuribacterales bacterium
GGCCAGCAGTTGAACCTCCTTCTCGGCGACTTCGACCTCTCGCAGTAGCACTTGCTTTTGGGCTTCCATGATCCTGGTTTCTTTTTGCGCTTCAACCAGCTTCTGCTCGGTTTGGGCTTTCACGATGTCGTAGGCCAGGTCGCTCACGGCTTTGCATTTGGCTACTTCTGCTTGAAAAAGCGATTTCTTTATTTCATGATCTTTTGCTGCTTCGGCAATCTCGGTATCAGCGTTAATCTTGGCTTTGCTTGCCTCTGTGGATTTCTGAGATAGGACCATCGATGATTCCGATTCAGCTTGAGCCTGTGCAATGGTGCTCTCCATCAACTTCTCGGCAACAATGACGTCAGAATTTCTTTTACTCTCTGCCGTTCGATATCTGCCGATGTTTTCTAAGTATCCGACCTCATCTCTGATATCGTTGATGGTGAATGCCACCACGGTCAGTCCCATCTTTTCAAGGTCGCTGGCAGATTCTTCCTTCAGCCTGCTGGTGAGTAAATCGAAACTCTCGATTAACTCTTCAATTTCCAGTTTACCGAGGATGGCGCGTAAGTGCCCTGCCAGAATCTCATGCGCGATTGTGGCAATCTGCTCTTTATCTTTGCCCAGTAACTGTTCTGCCGCGGTCACGATGGCATTTGTCTCGCCTATAATCTTCACCTGAGCTACACCTTCGACGAAGACAGGCACACCACCTTTGGTGATATTCGGAGCAGTGGATTTTACATCAACAGTGATCATCTCCAGGTTCAGAAAATCGACTTTGTGGAGCAGGGGAAATACCAGCGCGCCACCACGTCTAACGACCCTGAAATTCTGTCCGTCTGTATCTTTCACTGCTCCTGAAATGAGCATTGCTTCGTTCGGTCCAACTTTTCGGTAGAGCCTGAGGACCATGGTCGAGAGCAAGGCCAGACCGGCTGCGATGGCCAGTCCGATGATTATCATTTCAAACAGTTCCATGTCACTTTTCCTTCGAGATCTTCGTACTGGATCGACTCGGGCGGAAATCGGTTCGGCTAGTCTGTCGAGCACGCGAACAGGTTGATTGGGCTCACGTGCAGTGCCAGCGTAGCTCTACTTATGAGTCTTCGGTGCTCTATTGTGAACGGTGTCTGAACACTAAAACACGAACTTCGGTCACCGTGAGCGTTAATTTATCCTCGCCTACGGCTCGCCATGTGACGAGTCGTAGGGACTCAGGCAAAACCAATTTGATCACATTTGTCCAGAATAATTAAGGGTCGTTCTTTTGAACACAGCCCGCGGCCTCCTGAATTGACGAAAGAAAACGTCGAGGAGATTATGCAAAGCAGTCTACTGGCGATTTAATCAGGCTGTTTCGGCACATCGGCGGTTCGGTGAGACTTCAACGACCAGTGATATTGGCGAAATGCAGATTGCATGTCAAGAAACATTAACCGTCTTGACTCCTTCCGCCCCGCCTCTGTCCAGAAAAAACGAGAACCCGCGTGCCTTGTCAGAAAATTATCATGGAAAGAGAAGGCTATCCACCATACTATAGAACAACAGGCCTTAAGCCACACACTGTAGCTGATTTAGACAAATCAATGAGACACACACCTCTAATCTCTTCGGATAAAAACGTGAATCACAATCTTAACTCGCTAACCGATGAAGATGAGTTCGACGCACTTCCTGGTGTTCGCTCCTCCGCCACTGTATTCCCTGACGAGGATCCCAGCAAGAATCACAAGCCTCTTAGGATCAGAAAAGCCCTTAGCCTGTGGATTCATCCGTTCACCCGGCTGCACAGAATTCCTGTTTTTCGACGCGTATGGTTCTATCTGGCCTGCGTTTGTGTCTACACCATCATTGTTGATTGGATTGCCGAAGAAAAGGTCCTGTCTGAGGTCTTCAAAGAAGCCACCAATATTGGCTATCTGAGTGCTATCTTTGGTCTCCTGCTCGTCTTCCGAACCAACTCGGCATACGAACGTTGGTGGGAAGGTCGCCGCCTCTGGGGTCAGCTGGTCAACGATTCACGCAACCTCTGCATTAAGGTGAAGTGCTACGTTGACACTCCCGATGCAGACAAGGCTCGCATGGGAGAGTTGATCGTTTCATTTGGATATGCATTGAAGCACCACTTACGTGACTCTCGACCATCCAAAGCTTTGCCGGGTGTCGATCCGCTCGTAGCGATGCATACTGAGGCTCATTTGCCGGCGCACTTAGCTGAGAAAGTAATGTTGAAGCTTCAACAGTGGCTCTCAGAGGGCAAAATCGACGAGTTC
>CAYTDR010001291.1:0-2256 GCA_964436185.1 uncultured Candidatus Obscuribacterales bacterium
GCAGAATCCTGCGTCTCTCCCCGGAGGGGACCGATTTGCCAAGCCCGGCAACTCGCGTCACGGCGAGTGACTTGCCAGCAAGGAGTCTCAACATGGCGCGAATCAACGTTCTCAACGCTTACCCGCGGCTGTCGGAAGAATTTGGCTATGGAGTGAGCTGCTACGAGCCGCTTGTGCAGTCCTTCGGGCGCCGCACGCTCGTAGAAGCTGACGACAACGATTACCAGGGAGACTCATACAGACTGCTAGCCGACGGTGATGAACCGGGTCAGGTCTACGGTCTGTTGACCTTCGGGTGCAGCCGAAGCAGACGAAGAAGTCCGAGAGCTAATCGATTACTCAGTTTGCAGGTTCAATACAACAGTAACAACCACAAAGTTTCCAACGGAGGTCTGATGGCGACTAGCGACATCAAGCGCGGCGCGGTGGTGGAAGGCGTCGTGATCGGTCGAAAGAGTCACTCCCTCGATGTGATGGTAGGAGAGACCCGAGGCACGCTGAGGTACGACGAGCTTAACGAGTCGACCGAGTCCGCCTGCTGGGCTCGGTTCGAAGCGCTCGTGAACGGCTCTCGGCTCTGGCTGAAGGTCCTCTCCGTCAACCCGCTGAAGTTGACCCAACGCGGCTAATCGCCGCGCTGCCTCCGCAGTCTCGCTCGCTGGCACCGGGAGCGAGCTCGCGGCGAAGTTCTGTTCAGCCAATCGCCCACAAAGTGATTTCTAACTTTCCTTTCCGCAAAGCAAGGAGACTGGAATGCGACGTGCAGATGTCCTCGTCCTCGGCGTGCTCGGTTTCGTGGCCCTGGCGCTCATCATCCCGGGGATCGCGCGCATGCGCCAAACCGCCTACGGGACGCAGCCACACCACCTGGGCATGACCAAGGTGGACCAGACCAACTTCAGCCGGGAAGTCGAGCAGTCCAACGAGCCGGTCCTGGTCGTCTTCTATGCCACCGGCTTCCCCGAGTACGAAGTGCCGTTCTGGAAGAACTTCGTCGCTCGCAACCCGAAGCTGAAGGTGGTGGCCGCCAACAAGAACAGCGGGCTGTGGAGCGGCTTCAACGACGGCCGGGACGACAGCCGCACGTTCCTCTGGCTGCCCGGCATGAAGGCGCTGCCGGTTCACCTCAACGGCGACCTCGACTTCTTCGAAGGGCAGGTCCGCGGGATGATCGAGACGCTGGCCCCGCGCGGTAGCACCCGCTAACTCGTAACTCGCTGACTTGATGAAGTTGAATCTCTGCGAAGGGCGCAGCGCTCGGCTGCGCCCCTCCCCTGAACTCTCATCGAAAGGCCGGCGATGAAGAACATTAACCTGGCAATGCTTCGCAGGTGGACCCTCGGTGTGGCACTGGTTCTGCTGCTGCTGTTCCTGGGCACCGTGTACTTCGAACACTACGGCGAGCACGGATTCATCGGCGTCGGAAGCCGATTGAGCGCGGTGCTCTCGACGGGGCTCATTATCGGACTGCAGGCCGGTGTCGTGCTGTTCTGGAAGTACAAAGTCGGCAACAGGTTAATCACAATCTTCTTGGGTTTACAATTTGCGATTCCCTGCTGGGTGCTCACTGGCCTGATTGGCAATGCCCCCATGTGGCCAATGGAGCCGGACAGCTGTCTCGTCATGACCACCTTGATTGGTTGGGCGTTCGGACTGAGCGGAATCGTTCTGGCGTGTCTGGTCGTGAACCTCAACAGCCTGCTGGCAAGGGTTTTCTAAGGTGATCGCAAAGGCTTGAATGAAGGGACGTGGTCAAAGCGATGCGTCCCTTCAGTTGCGCACATGGCTCTTGGTTAAAAAGGCGAAGTTAATGCGTTTCTTTTCGCGACAAATGGTGGCAATTGCGGTGCTTGTCTTAATTTCGATCTGGTTGGGCACTGTGTTCATCGAAGACCAGGGCAGCAAGGGAATGGTTGGGGTTCAGGGAATGTTGCCCGCGTTTCTTACTTCAGCACTCATCGTTGGTCTTCAAGGCGTTCTTGTGATTTTTTGGCGACAGAAAGTGCGCACCGCAATGTATCTGTTCTTCGCCCTGATAATGATGATTCCGATGTTAGTCCTCGTATCCCATGTTACTCATATGCGCATGTGGCCGCATTCGTCTGCTTTCTGCCTCATCGCGTCATTCTCTGTGGGCGTAAGTGTCGGCATCCTCAACATCTTGCTTGCATCCGTGACCTTCGGAATTTGCAATGGCGAAGCAATTGATGATGACGATGATGATGAGGCTTCATGCAAGCCCTGTACAATACCGGG
>CAYTDR010001292.1:0-2241 GCA_964436185.1 uncultured Candidatus Obscuribacterales bacterium
TGCCGCGGTATTTGCCAGAGTGAAGGGAGGAACACCGTTAAAACTGAGATTAATCAGCCTGATGTTCTTATCGCCCAGCCGAATAAGGGCATTTATTAGTGACTCAGTTGTTATTACATCGTCATCATCGGCTTTGACGACATAAACTTGTGACTTATTAGCTGGTGAGGCAGTCGCGAGCTTGTTATTAGTCTTGGCCATAGCGACTGTGGTGACTAACGTGCCGTGCCCACTCGAGTCTTTAGCCTTCAGTCCGCCCTTTACGGAATTGAAAGTCTTAAATATCCGATTGGCAATGTCCTTGTTGTTATCGAAGATTCCGGTATCGACAACGCCGATGATTGCACCCTCTCCCCTACCGATCAACCATGCGTTCGGCACGTTAAGTACAGGAAGAGCCCATTGCTGAGGGAAGAAGGGGTCGCTAGGGGGGCCTTCGTCGGGATCCAATTTTGTATTCATGTAATAGTCGCGTTGAACTGACTTGATGTCTTTTTCCTTATTCAAGCCTTTTTCTGCTTTGGCAAAATCCTTCACAGACTCGAACTCGACCACCCATACAGTCATAGCTCCGGAACCAAGAGTTCTTACGATAGTTCCGTTGAGCTCCCGAATCTTCTCCATCATTTCTTCTTGGCCCTGCTTGTTGGGCATAACCAAGAGCTTATTCTGCACCCAATGCGTACCGGCTCCTGGAGTGGTCCTCGGTTTAGGAAGATGTGTCGGCTTAACCAGTTTCACGCCGCCCTGTTTGTCAGGAGTAGCAGCAGATACAGGCAGCGTTCCAGAAACCAGAAGGAGGGCTGACGCTACTCCAATACAAAGGTTTCTTATGCAACGTCTAGACTTCTTCATTTTCGTTTCGCTCTCCTTTGAAGTGCTATCACCAGTAATGCACGTAAGTGCCGCCAATAAATTATCGGCAGCATTTAATTCGAAGTTAAAGGGACAGTCGTTTTGGTAACCCGGTTATTCCCCGCCGACGATAAATATATCCCAAAATTGTGTTGTAGAGACGACATAAAATGACCGCGCTCATGACTGTTTTCGCCCGTTGATATGACAGACTCATGGATATGCGACTTTTTCAAATCTCCAGAGAAGCCAAGAGACCGACATCGCACTTTCCGCGAAGACTGCCATCACATGCGGTTCTATATGCGATCACAAGTCGATCACAGTCTCGAAGATAATCAGACGTTGCCTGGTTTCAATGAAATACATGTGCATCGGTTGCGATTCAACGAGAAAACAACTAGCTCGTATAGCGAATAAAAAGGACCGATTAGGTTAGTTCAAACGCTTTGCAACTAATGCCCAGCAAAATTCCATTGTCGCTCAGAAACGTGAAAACACTGCAGCTCCGGGCGAATTAAGCCTTCGCCGGTGCACCAAGTAAATGTCTAACGAACATAGTAAGATTAAAGCGACCACTTCGCAGATATCTGCAGCTTAGTGGCGGCGGATTAGTCACGCCAAGTTCTCTTTCCGTTCGTTATTCATTAACGGTCGCCCCTGTACTCACTCCAACTTTTAGGACTTTGAGAATGGACACGCTAAACAAGATTTTTGATAATTCAAAAGTGAAAGTCATCGGCGGCGAGGTTCACGAAGGCGAGTGGGAGTATAAGAGCGGAACACTGTGGGGTGCATTCGAGCAGCTAGATCTTGCAAATGGTGAGCTTCAAAAGATCAGCCCACAAACCGAAGAGAGCGTGAAGAAACTCTCTCACACTCTCGGCTGGGGCTTAGCCGGATTGATGACATTCGGACCCGCCGGCGCACTTGCCGGTATCATACTTGGTGGCAATCGCAAACAGGTTTGCGCGCTGCTCGAACTAAAGGACGGGCGCAAATTTCTTGCTCTCATGGATACCAAGATCTATCAAGAGATGCTCGCGCTCACGCTGAGAAAATAGCAGCACGAACGCAAAGACAACTTAATGAATGGTTTGAGTTGCCGGCGATCAGCACCCCCGCTGCGATCTTTCGAACCTGAATAGTTGAATCTCCGAACGAGTAGGAAACAGAACCTGGATTCATCTCTATGCAATCAGAACGTTCTAGCTATCGCAAATGTGAACTGCCCTTCTCGATCAACTACCAGAACACCAGGCTCGTGATGCCTAATTTATTTTCGCCGCAGGCATCTGGCACCTTGGACGTAATAGGAATATTCGCGTCGCTACAAGAGTCAGAGTTTTTTGCAACGATCGATTGCAATCAAATTCGATGTTAAGG
>CAYTDR010001293.1:0-2239 GCA_964436185.1 uncultured Candidatus Obscuribacterales bacterium
AAATCGCGAAGGCGATTTCGAAATTTTGCAGAAAGTGTATTTTGGTCAAAAATCGGGTTGAGGACAGAATCAATGGAAACCGAAGTAAGTCTATCGACTGAAATGGAACAGGATACGCAAGTTGCTATCCATCTGGAGATTGCTGCAAAGATAAACTTCGCATGCCACCAAAACTCGTTTCCAATTGTTCGCGATTTGCGAGTCGATAATTTATCAAGAACGGAACGCCTTCAGGGACTAGTAGTCAGCCTCGTCTCCAATCCGGGTTTTATTGTTCCGAAGGTTTGGATCGTTGACCGAATTGCACCAAACAGCTCTCACACGCTTGGTGACCGTGACATCACGCTTGATGGCGCCTTCCTGATGAATTTGACAGACACGGTTAGAGGTTCCGTTACGTTGCGAATCGAAAGGGAAGGTCGACTGATTGCAGAGACGAGCCGAGTTGTGGAGCTTCTCGCACATAATGAATGGGGTGGCTCGGGCTACATGCCGGAGCTTCTAGCATCGTTTTGTACGCCGAACGATCCTTCCATCGATCGAATCTTGAAGAACGCAGCGGACATATTGCGGCAAGCCGGTAAGCAGGACAGTATCGAGGGGTACCAGTCAGGAAGCAGAGAACGAGTATACGAGATCGCTTCAGCAATCTATGCAGCTATCGCCAATCTAGGTCTGACTTACAGTGAACCGCCTGCCAGTTTTGAAAGTGACGGACAGAAGATCCGGCTTCCTGGCAAGATACTGGATGCTCGGTTGGGAACATGCCTTGACACTGCAATGTTGTTCGCGTCGGCTTTCGAGCAGGCCGGACTTCACGCTGTGGTGGCATTGCCTCGTGGCCACGCTCTGGCGGGTGTCTGGCTTCAGCCGGACACCAGCGGTCAGGTCACCCAGGGTCGATTTTGCGAAAGCGGATGCAGCTGAAGGAATTGATAATGATCGAAACCACAGTCGTAAGCCATCGCCCTGTTGTTCCGTTCTCTCGCGCAATTTCATTAGCGGAGACTTGCATCACTCCGGACAAAGATGACACGTTCTCTGCTGCCGTCGATATCAAAAGAGCGCGAATGCATCGTATTGCGCCGCTTGGACTCAAATCGGAAACGGCAGTCGGTGACCGCACCGCTGACAGTATCGTCACTGAGGTGGGTCTTGACGAAGCGCCTGCGTTGCCGAAGTTCGATAATGAAGAACATATCGAGCCTGAACAAGAAACTCCGAAAACAAGAGTCGAACGTTGGCAACGGCGACTGCTAGATCTTACTCTGAGAAATCCGCTTATAAACCACAAGGCGGCCACTACTAGTCTCAAACTCATATGTCCTGCGCCGGACCAACTCGAGGACAAACTTGCTGCCGGAAACAGGATCTCAATTGTGGCTCTTCCCCAGCCATCTGCGCTTGGACAGGATGAGGCCATACATCGAAGAAGAACTGGAGAGGTGATTGCTGACGAGTACGCTCGTGAGGCTCTCGACAAGAGACAAGTTCTGGTGGATCTTCCTCCGGCAGATCTGACCAAGAGAGCCGTCGAAATCTATCGCAAAGCCCAAACGGCTCTCCAGGAAGGTGGATCGAATACCTTGTACCTGGCCTTGGGATTCTTGCTCTGGAAGCGTGACGAGAAGGATGATCGACGCTTTCGTGCTCCTTTGATACTGCTTCCCGTTGCGCTCGAACGCAAGTCAGTTCGAAGTGGTATCAAAATGCTCGCACATGACGATGAGCCACGATTCAATACAACTTTGTTAGAGATGCTGAGGAAAGATTTCGGCATCGATATAAGAGGGTTGGACAACGAACTGCCGATGGACGAGAGCGGAGTCGATGTGCAGCTCGTCTGGAACAAGGTTCGAGCGGCGGTGAAGGAAGCTCCTGGTTTTGAAGTAGTTGAGGATGTTGTTCTTGGACACTTCTCGTTCGCGAAGTATTTGATGTGGAAAGACCTGATCGATAGGACTGCGGCGTTGAGGGAGAATCAGGTCGTTCGACATTTGATCGATACACCGCGAGATCCATATCCCTGCGAAATAGAGTTCGTAAAGTCCGAAGCGCTCGATCGAGAATTTGCACCAACCGATTTGATGGTTCCGAGGGCTGCTGATGCCTCGCAAATGGCTGCAATCGCCACCGCGGATAGAGGCAAGGATTTCGTGATCATTGGACCGCCTGGAACAGGAAAGAGCCAAACTATTTCGAACATGATTGCGCATCTACTGGGAAAAGGAAGATCGAT
>CAYTDR010001294.1:0-2238 GCA_964436185.1 uncultured Candidatus Obscuribacterales bacterium
AATATGCCGAGTTCCTCTTGAAGTTTTCTATGTCGAACCTGTGTCTCTTCTGCAATCTTCTCCTCGAGCTTCCTCTGATCCTCGCCGGACGGCTCCTTGCCGTTTCTCTGGAGCCGATCCTGGGCGAGCAGCTCGATTCTGATTTTCGTTGCTTCCTCCGCATATCGGTTGGCCCAAATGGAGTCTACGATGAGAGCAAGGTTTTGCTGCAGATAGTAAGCATTGGCAGCCTCACCCGGTGGTGGCGTTGGCCTTGCTTCCGTAACTCGATCGGTGCCGGCCTTCACGCGGAATTCAGGCACCACTTGATTGCGCAGGGTAAGTGTTCCTTTTACCTCCTGACCATTCTCTTTGCGAATCCAAGCCTCTGCTTCTTGTCTGTACTCAACAAGTTTGTTCCCTGTAGTCTCGAATATGTAGCTGAGTTTACCGGTTCGATCGTATAGATGAAAAATGATGGTGCCGTTCCTGAGTTGAGCCTGGTTGAGTCGATACTTCCCGTCTGTTTCCTGGCTCAGGCGCACTGATTCTTCGTCTATCTGCATGCGGAACTTGGCTCGCACTTGCGAAAAATCTCCGGTTACGCCACCTTTGCTATTCGATTTCCACTTATGACCGGTTCCCTCCAGCGTGAATGTCCCATCGACGGCAACGGTCAGCTTTCCCTTTACGTCCTTGTATTCATCTTTTCCAACCTTGATACTGAATTTCTCTCCATCGGCGGTTGAGATGGTGACGAGCACGCGTCCGAGCTTCGATTTCGTTATCGCTTCTGAAACGATGCCTTCCTTCGTCCACTTGTACTCCGTGCTCGAGCCGTCACCATATGTGATGCGGCTTGGATGTATCTTGCCGTCGGCAGCAAGAGCGAATTCTATTCGCGAGCCGTTGGCACCTTCTATGCTTCCCGGCTTATCTGGCACGTTGATTGCTGGCACATCGGCAGACACGAACCGCACATCACATTCTCTCGAAGTTGATAAGCTCATTGCGACTTCGTTCGCTGTCTGTTCCTCCTCAGTGTTTTCTGACTCTCCCGCGGAGTCATCACTGCTGTTGCTTTCTCGTACCGATTCACCAGAGACCGATGAAAAGATATCGGATATAAGCAGTTCGGTCGCGAGATTCGTTGCGCTTTGCTGCTTAAAGAGCCGTGTCCAGGAGCGGAAATCAATCTCGGTTGAGAGATTGATTTCGGATTGCTCTTCGTGAGTCGACGAGTTGTCGTCAATCGCTCCTGCCGATAGCTGTAGTTGAGCGAAATCATAAATTGACTGCCAGTTGTCAAAAGTCATACCTCAAGTCCCCCCTAAAATTGCTCTCCGCAAGTTTTGCGTTTCCCCTCTACAAAGGCTAACCAGCAATTGTTGAGGAAGTGAGCGTGCATGAAATTCGCTGGAACAGGAAAGAGTAGTCCTTCTGGAGTAAACCAAGGTATGAGAATGATTCAGAGACGGGACAAGTGTTTAACTCCGTGCTTACCTTCGTATTCCTTACCGAGCACGCGCAGTCCCGTCTAGACGCGAGGCAGGGAAAGGGAATCGAGGTCGGGCGGGACGCGACCACCCTCCCGGCTGCCGATGTACCATCCCAGAGCGGCTGAGACTACAATCGCAGCACCTATTGCAGTACCAGCAACCGCACGGGTTCCACGGAAGCCTCCTTTAACCTTACTCAGACCGCGGAACATGCAGCGCTCGCCTAAAAGCCCGCCTGCCTCGCCGGAAGGGATCGTTCCTCGGATATCGTTGATTCTCGTCCTGGTCTCAGCCGCTATTTCAGCAAGATTTTTCAACGCGTCCCGGGTTAGAGTGTTCAGGTTTTCACCGAATCTAGTACCGTTTCGAGGAGCAATTAGTCAAATGTCTTATTCTTGGCATTCTTATTCTGAATTCAAGTTGTCGCCGATCACAAGGTAACAGTCGCTTTCCACGCGTTCAGCTTGGCCAATTCGTCGGCAAGATTGAGCTTCTTCAAAACCAAGTCGTATTCTCCAACAGCCTCGGACGCCATGGTTCCGCGAAGATTTTTGTGGTTATCGCGCATCCAAAACTGCATTGCTTCGCGATAGCGCTCCAGTGCCTTGTTGAAGAAGGTTGTTGCTTTTGCATTGTCACCGGCAGATTCAGCGCGTTTTGCCACCTCCAGGTAACACTTACCGACGTGCTGAACATTCTCCGCCAACAACACCTCATCTTTGATTAGCTGTTCAGGGTCGTTTCCTTTCCGATCTGCTTC
>CAYTDR010001295.1:0-2236 GCA_964436185.1 uncultured Candidatus Obscuribacterales bacterium
TGCAACTGGTGGTCCAGCAGCATCAGCGCCACGACGTCGCTCGCGTTGGTGAGGTAGCCGGAGAGGTCGAAGAGGCCGTTCACGTTCTCACGGCTTAGGGCTTGGGGCTTAGGGCTTGAAGGCCTGGCCGGCACCTCCATGAACAAGAACCACCGCATTCCTTCCGGAAGCAGGATTACTTTGACTGCTGTTATTCATGATTCATCCAAGTAAAAGAGCGTTTCGACCGGGACGAACTCTCTTGAGCTTCAACAAAGCGGCATAGGTTCGTCGTGAAAGAACTAGGGTTAGGGTTTTGCTAGTAAATTGCCAAAATACATAAAGATCAGATTCCCAAAAGATAGTAATCCTGTAGGACTAATTACAAGCAATTATGACATTGTTGCTAACGTTTAACGTAAATCGAGCTATCAGCTAGCGAAAGTAGCTGATACTCAGCCGAATTCGAGATTGACCTCAGTCATTGGCATTTCTAACTGGCTGGTTGAGGAACCGATCCGCCTCCCTGCCAAGATGAGCGTTCCTCGCGCTCAGTGATATCGGATTCTTCCATTTTCGAGCGAAAACTGATAATTCCTGCTTATCAGAGGGGTTTGCTAAAAACAAATACACGGGGTTTCTACTCCCGTGTCATGTCAAAACGAATATTTGTTTGTTGGCTCTTAACCCATCGCCGCTTTCTTATTCAGCGCGTCTGAAAGATTTTCAGCCTGGCCGTTCATTACCATCGCCATCGCATCCATCGATGCGCCTTTTGCTTGCTCCTGAATAGCGTCGCCGTTGCCGCTGCCTGCCCGGCCATCGCCTCTACCACTGGTGAGACTGTAGAGTCCAAGGGTGGCTTCAGGATTGCTCATCAAGCGTCTGTAAAAGTCTTTGTTGCCGTGAAAATCGACTTCCGGGTTTCCGCTGTCATTGACTCCAGTCGTGACGTTGTCTACTGATGACTCATAAGCTGTTGGCGTGTTGTCATTGCCACCAGCAATTACACGCTCTGGACCTCTTCGTAGTTCGTCGAGCGCGAAGTCTGTTTGCCTCAAAAATGACAGGTTGTCTCCGCCAGTATTGCGGCTTTCAAAGACCATGTCATTGCTATTACCTGGTTGATCAAGCATGCCGGTACGCCTTTCCTCGAAGAATCGACTCTTCAAGTGATAGTAATAGAAACTGTACTCACCAATTAGACCACAAAGAGACTTAATGTCAAGCGGATTTAATTAATTCAGCGTGCCTGTAAATGCCCAATATCATTAACTTTAAGCGTCCTCACGCTTGTACAAGGCGTCACGTTGCAGCTCTGCGCTTTCAGAGTCACAAACCAGTGCGGGCGGCATTTTTCACCAAATAGGTCTTGGAGCTATGGGTCTTAGGTAGTACTTTCATATCCACCAACGCTGCGTGACAGGATTTCACAATATCTTCGTCGCCATTTGCTAGCTGCAACGCTGCTCGATACTGTTGAATAGCATGGTTTAGCATGAGCTGCTTGCGATACGCCTGGCCTAGCTGTATGCGGGCGTTCGGGTCATAGGGATGCGTTCTGACCTCGGTCTCCAACCAGGGAATTGCCTTATGCCACTCACCTTTCTTGGCTGCTGCCAGTGCTCTTGTCTGCTTCACTTCATTGGCAATGGCAAAGTCGGCAGGCGTGAGAGGTTGCAAGGGAGGGCCGTTGTAGCCGATCTTGACTGACGTCACGCGAAAAACATCATAAGGCTGCGTGAACGCCAGATGTGTGTTCGGACCCACGTTATAAATGTCGACCGGTATAGACTGTTGATTGAAAACTCTCTTGTGTGGTTCTCCGAAGAGCTTTTTCATCTCTTTGGATGTCAGCCCCGAGTCCGGCAAACCGATGCTGAATTCCGACTGGGTAACCATTCCTGGTTGTGGTCCGCTCTGTGACAGATGGTACTGAAGGAACCGCCTGGGTTCGACATACCAATAATAGTTCTTGGCCGCGAGACAGTTTTGCGAGCTCCAGTTCTCCGGCAAGCCTACGTATTCGGCAAGAAATTGGACGTTCATCAACTCCGGGCGAGCAACAAGGAGGTTGATCAAGTTCATGGTTTCTTGATTGATTGCTTTCCCTTTTGCCTCTGCTGACAACGGGCTCAAGAGCAGACAAACAGAGAAGCTACTGACAATCAAAGCTTTTGTCCAACGTCGCACTCGACACTGAGAGAATCTCTTCTCTTTGTGCTGACAGTCGCTCGTCGTTCTGTTCCGCATCGCT
>CAYTDR010001296.1:0-2233 GCA_964436185.1 uncultured Candidatus Obscuribacterales bacterium
AAAGTGGTTAGTACGAACTTTAGACAACGTCCCGAGCCCACAATGAAATCAGGCACTCTCAGAGTCTTTTCGAACTCGAGGTACACTTTGTATTTCGCGGGTCAATTGATCTCTCAATCCGGCACCTGGATGCAGATGGTGGCAAGCAGTTGGCTCGCGTACAAGTTGACCGGCTCTGCCTTCCTTTTGGCGATTGTTGGGCTGTCGAGTCAACTGCCATCACTTTTGACCATGCCGATCGCGGGTGTTCTCTCGCGTCAATTCCTTTTGGCCGGCCGCTGCTGTGCTTGTCTTTATGGGCTTCGCGTTGATGATTCAAATGGCTGCCGCTAACACCATCTTGCAAGCTGTAGTTCACGATGAAAAGCGCGGTCGAGTAATGAGTCTGTTTTCGATGGCGTTTTTGGGAACTGCCCCTATCGGCAGTCTCATATGCGGTGCCCTTAGCAATCAATTTGGCTTTAGTAATACCATATTTGGTTGCGGTGTCTACTGTCTGATTGTGGCAGTGATTTGGGCGATTCATCTACCGAGTCTGCAGGTTGCATCTCGAGCACTGTACATTGAGAAAGGCTTGCTCGTGGCAGAGGAAGAAGTTCCACATCTTACTTAGGTTGCGATTGAAACGCTGTATTGGGTGTCTTATCCTTAGGCGAGATGTGACGAGACTTCTTTCGCAGAAGCGTCTCATCGTCTGGCGTCGCATTTTTTCGCCATATGGCTCCGCCAACGACGACGGCTAGACCGGTGCAACTAACCAGGTCATCGTGGTTGGGAATCTTTACTGGTTTGTTCTCTTCCTGTCGTCATACGAAATATTGTAGAACCTTGGCAGGTTCACGGCTGTCTTTATAACTGGCGTGAGGACTAACTGGTTATTGACCTATTCAGACCTACGTCCATCGGACGCTACTTTGGAATTGTTTAGCAAGATTTCGAGTTTCTAGTGCCGTCGAAAATCACATTCAGGAGCCTCCATACGATGAAAACAACCGCATAGCGGGGATACCAGCCTATTTCAGTCTCATGTATGGCGGAAAGCAAGAACACATGAGCCTGGAATGCTTGATGCATGCATAGTGAGTTATTGGGCTGTTCGTATAAAATTTAAGGAGTGAAGACGAAGAGGGAAGAGAGTGAAAACAATTTCAAAAGGTGATTCGGAGAAAAAAGATCAGGAATTGGCGGATACGATGATCAGGAACGATAGGGTAAGTCAACATCTCGGCATTCGCCTCGAGGAAGCCACCGCCGGTTCTGCAACAACCTCCATGATCGTTCGTGAGGATATGTTGAACGGACTTGGTATCTGTCATGGTGGCATTATCTTTACGTTTGCCGACACCGCTTTCGCTCTAGCCTGTAACTCCAGAAACCGAAGGACAGTGGCTTTGACATGCACAATTAACTTCATCGCTTCCCCTGAAGTTGGCGAAACACTTACTGCCAGGGCTCGAGAAATCTCGCTGGGCGGACGAACCGGAATCTATGACATTGAAATTGTTGATAGTTCAGGCAAGCCGATCTCCCAATTTCGGGGAACGTCATACGGCACTCGCTCGACTGTCCTCTAAGGTTCTTCCCAAAGGCTTGGTCAGTATATTAGTCGGCAGGTCTTCTGCGTTCGAGCAACCGAGGGTTTAGATCACGAATATGAATTTGAATAATTATTGAAAGCAAGATGTTCGAACTAAACGCTACCGAAAAATGAACCACTCAATCCTCGACCTCTGCATTATCCGCGAACTATCAGGCACTGACTCGATTCCATACGAGCTACTTTTGGAGGCTGATCCCTCAAAGGAGCTCGTCGACTCATATCTGAAAAGCGGCCACTGCAGCATAGCAGTCAGAGACTTGCAGATCGTAGGCGTTTATGTATTGTGCGTCGACAAAGAAGACTTGTCAGCGGAGATAGTAAACGTTTCTGTTGACGCGGCGTTGCAAGGCTGCGGGCTCGGCAAAAAGCTGGTTCTACACGCTATCGAGTTGGCAAGAAGTTTGGGCGCGAAAAAGATTTGTGTTGGGACTGGCAATTCAAGCGTCTCTCAGCTTGCGTTTTATCAAAAATGTGGATTCCGAATCACTGAAATCGATTTTGACTTCTTCGTGCGAAATTACTCGGAAAAGATCGTGGAAAACGGGATTTGGTGTCGAGACATGCTGAAACTGTCCATGGATCTTTAGGTTGGCATCCAGTTTATTCAGGGTATAAACATCTATACCCATTCTT
>CAYTDR010001297.1:0-2233 GCA_964436185.1 uncultured Candidatus Obscuribacterales bacterium
ATTCCTGTGATGGTGCGTGTGTTCGCATTCCCAGTTTTTATTGCTGGAGCTTGGTTTACTGCTACTCGAGTAGTCAGTCCGACAATCATTGCCCAGTTCGAACATAAACTGAATCGTCCTTAGCTCTTTCGAAGCGGAGCGCAGGAACTGGAGATGTAGGTGCTCAGTGAAAAGCAGAAAAAGACCGTCCAGTATGCAGGTGGTGGCCTGATAATCGCTGGTGCGTTCGCAATCCTGCTTCCTGATTTCATTTCATTAGCTGCCAGTTTCTGGCGGTGGATAGTAATCATCGTATCTGTAATAGCCTCATCCTGGCTTGTGGTATTCCTTTATCACAAGCTCCGTCCGAAAACTCAATAACCAGCCTTTGCAAGAGAAGCCTTATGACCAAGTCCGCTTACCAAACATCTTCCAAAACATCTTCCAATGAAAAGACATCCAGTGCCTGCGTAGTAAGCGGAGCCTGCGCTCTGTCCTTTGCTCTTACACTCTCGTTTCTGGCTTTTGTACCTGCGCAAGCGCAGAAAGCCAAGGACTTTGAGAAGTACTTCAGAAACCCTACCAGTGTTACAGGTAAGACTGTTCTTGTTCCTGCGGGTTCACATTTCGAGGGGCGCTTGAATGACACGATTAGCTCGCACAGCCCGCTGGGTCAGCGCTTCTCCATTGAGATCACGTCGCCGGTGTTGGCTAACTCTACCGATGTCATAATACCTTCGGGCGCAAAAATCGTCGGCGAGGTTGTAGAAGCTATTTCGTCCGACAAGCAACCCAAAATGCCTGGAGGCAAGTACCATCCTTTAGGCAAGCTGAGAGTGCAAATCAATATTTTGCAGATGCCGGATGGTGTCAGTCATCCGTTGATCGCCTCCCTGGCCGGAGAGAACTATCAGATTCGTAGCTCCGTCAGACCCAACGACAAGATTCATAGCCCCAATATGGGATACGTGGGAACGGACTCACAGTTCAACGCAGTCAATCCAAATTTCGACAAAAGAAAGAGTTATATGAGCGGACCAAAGGTCACTGGCCGCCGAGGGTTCTTCAGAGATCCGATTTTGGGAAATGATGAAGCCTACGGAAGAAGACCGTCGGGAACTCCGCTATTCCGATCGATGCGAAAGAAAGGTCGGGATGTCTACATATATGAAGGGTCACCAATGACGGTGAAACTTGATGCGCCATTGCGACTCGGTATTGCTCCAGCAAAGGGCAAATTATCTATTGATATCGGTCCCTTGCAACCAGCGTATGTCAACCCCGAAGGAGGCATCAGGAGATTTAGACCTGAATCGGAACAGGAATTGAACCCGGTTGATGATAACATGGCGGGTGGCAGTGAACGTTCATCGCGACGTCGAGCCAGCGTTGAGGAACAGGAGCCGCAGGAGTTGCAGGCGCCGGATCCGGAAGGCGATCTGCCGAACTTCCTGCGAAAGTCGAAGAGTGAGAAGTTTCGAGAGTCGCTGAAGACGCCGAAAGAGAGACCAGCCAATCCCGCGCCGGCTGGCAATCCCGGACAAGAAGGCGGCGGAGCGAATGGTGCGCCAGGCACCGGAGCTGGTGACTTTTAAAACTATCTGAAGGATTTATGGCGGAACACAACCGAACAGGAAGCAGCAGCGAAAGAGCACTACCGATGGTGGTGGCTATCAGTGGAGCGAGTGGCGCGATATACGGTTTGCGCACCCTGCAGTATCTCTTGAGTGTTGATTATCCCGTCGACCTGGTCGTCTCCAGCGCCGCTATAAGGGTGATGAAAGAAGAGCATGATCTGGTTTTCAATGAGGAGCGATTGCACGAAGATCTTATCGCTCATCTGAAGCTGTCCCCGGATGCGCCGCTCAAAATTCACCCTCTTAAAGACTATGGTGCCTCGGTTTCAAGCGGTTCTTATCGAACCCGCGGCATGGTTGTGGCTCCCTGCAGCATCGGCACTCTCGGTGCGATTGCGGCCGGATTGACGTCGAACCTCATTCACAGAGCCGCACAAGTAACATTGAAGGAACGGCGGACCCTCATGCTGGTCATTCGCGAGATGCCGTTCGGGCACTTGCAGCTCAAGAACATGCTCACTGTCTCCGAGGCCGGTGGTGTTGTCGCTTGTGCCTCCGCGGGTTTCTATCACCGTCCTCAGACTGTTTCCGATCAAATCGATTTCGTTGTGGGACGGATTCTCGATCAGTTTGACTTCGACAACTCGCTCTTCAAAAGATGGAAAGAAGATGCGACG
>CAYTDR010001298.1:0-2232 GCA_964436185.1 uncultured Candidatus Obscuribacterales bacterium
ATGCAAGGACTTGAAACCTTCGGATATGCATACTTTCCTCCTTAGAGATAGAGTGACACTAGAATATCAGAGCAATCATGAATTTTGGCGCCTATCGGTTGTTCATCATGTTTAAGCTGTTGATGACTTGAGAGAAGCCTCCCAGACCACCCAAGCCGCCTAAGCCTGCGGAACTGCCGCCAGCACCGCCACCACCGCCCATGCCTGATTGCTGCAGATAGCTGCGAACGGCCGGGTTGTTCAGATACTGTTGCATGTTGGCCATGTTGGGAGAACCGTGCTCACCACCACCGCCACCAAGCAAAGACGAGAGTCCGCCCAATTGGCTCATACCACCCCCACCGGCTCCTAAGAGACCCTGAAGGTTTCCCATGCCGGCAGGAGTCATGCTCGTATCCGTGCGCTGATTACGGAAGACATCGCCGTACATGATCAATTTACGGAGGAATTTGCCGGACGAATCGTAATCTACCGATGCTGCCAGTACATATAGATCCTGGGGAGAACGTCTGGTGAATCTGACAACGGTCTCGGTGTAGCCTTCCTTCATTCGTCCAGTCCCCTGGACAACTGATGAGTCTTTGGTGACGATCTGCTCTTCGAGCACATCAGCTTGCAACTGCCTGATCTCGTTCTTCACCAATCGCTGATCGATCTGGTTGCCAGAGATCCCAACCTCGGCGGTTCCACCGGTCGAAATCTGCCCGAAGTGGAGCATGACAGGTATTTTCATATTGCCCATCATGCCTGACATCATGCTGCCAAGTCCGCCCATTTGGCCACCCTGCATCATCTTCTGATAGGTATAGCTTTGCTGCATGGGAATCATTATTCGAACGTTTGCAGGTTGGAGATCGATACCACCATGATAGTCATGGTTGAACTCGAAGTTGACATTACCCGAAGTGCCTGGAGTAAGAATCTCCGCCATCTTTCTTGATTCTTCCGGATCGACCTCGTCCGACAGCCGAGAGGCACTATAGCGCCAGACTCGCATGGTTCCACCCCACAGTCCTGAAAAATCCATCGGGAAGGAATTGGTCACTCGTCCGGAAAATCTTGCTGTGCTCGCGGATGCAGTCAGCCGTCTCGATGATTGGCTGGTGTCTAGTTGTGCCTTCATCGCCTTAAGATCAGGCATTTTTACTTCCGCTTCCGATGCAATTTGATCGATGCGCCCGAACAACATAGTCGACTTCGCACTGCCGACGAGCATGCGAGTGTGTGAGGGCGCTTCATATTTTTCTTCTTTAGCCTTATATTGATAAGCCACTTCTTTTTTGAAAGGCATTCGAGGAGAGGAAAACGACTCTTCTTGAGCACTTTCACCAGTCTGGCTGCCGCCCCCGCGGGGGGTGTCTGCGTCAAAGATCATGTCATCAGATTTAGCTGGAGTGCTCTGTGGCTTCTTAGTCTGAGTGTCATCGGCACCAGGCCACGCTTCTTCGCAGTACGCCGGCATCGACGTGATACTGAAAATACAAGCGAGGGAGACGAGGCGTTTCAGCCTATTTGGTGCTGGATCGGAAGATAGATTCATTTACTCGGGACCTGTTTGAGACACTCGTTTTTTCATTTCAGTGCGACTTGTATTCTATACACTCGACCACATTGTTATCGAGCAACTTAGCCCTGCGAGTACGCAAGCCTGCATGTTTATGTTCCATATAAGAGGTCTCTTTGAAACAATACTGTCCTTTATACACCCGCGGTTGCAACTTCTGCCGGTTGACCCACTGTAACGCAGGACAGGTTGGCGCTCGGGAGCACATGCTGCTGATAATCGAACTCGCGACATCGTCCGCGCTCTGAATCTGCATCCTTTATATGTTGGCTGGCGATCGTGGTAAAAATTGTCCAAACGCCATGGACCCCTGTTCACCGCAGCTCGATTTACAAACGGAAAAATCCGCGCATCCATAGGTCCCTGGCTCGTTTTGGCGATCGCAGCTATTATTGCTTCTGACCCTTTATATAGCCAACCCTAACGGAATATATAGGGAGAACGTTACCTAAATTCCTACCCGTCTCCGTATCATGAAATTGTGAGCCCAATGTCGGGGGAGACAAGAGATGACAATGATTGATGCAGCAAATGGATTGGCAAGTCCACAAGACAATTCCTTTTCCTTTGAAAGCACTGGCGGACTGCAATGCGACCCCACCAAAGTTGTGCGAAGCCGCAGTTCGTGCAAGTTCAGTGTTCGTAATTTTCTCAGAGAAATCTTTTCT
>CAYTDR010001299.1:0-2230 GCA_964436185.1 uncultured Candidatus Obscuribacterales bacterium
TTGTGAGTGCCACCTTCCCCGCCAAACCCCGCATCGCCATTGTCGGAGCCGGCGGGCTGGGATCTCCAGTAGCCCTCTATCTCGCTGCGGCCGGAGTTGGCAAGCTGGGTATCATCGACTTCGACAGGGTGGACCTTTCAAATCTGCAGCGACAGGTGCTATACACGACCGACGACGTCGGCAAACTGAAATGCGATACCGCACGTGACAGGTTATCTGCCATCAATCCAGATATCGAAGTTTCGAGCCACCAACTGCGTTTAGCCGCAGACAATGTTATGGAGACCATTGCTCCCTACGACATCGTCATCGATGGCACAGACAATTTTGCCACCAGATATCTGGTCAACGATGCCTGCTTTTTGTCGGGAAAGCCGAACGTGTATGGATCCATTTTTCGATTCGAAGGGCAGGTTAGCGTTTTCTGCTGCGATAACGGACCTTGCTACCGATGCCTGTTTCCGAAACCGCCGGAACCTGATGCCGTCCCCAACTGCGCTGAGGGCGGTGTTCTTGGCGTGCTTGCCGGTGTCATCGGCTCCCTGCAAGCGACAGAAGCAATCAAGCTCATAGTTGGAGAGGGAAAACCACTGATAGGCAGGCTCCTTCTCTACAACGCGCTCGACATGGAGTTTCACAACCTCAACGTGAAGAAAAAGAGCAACTGTCCCCTATGCGGAGAGCAGCCTACAATCACCCAACCGACAGACTTCGACCTTACATGCGCGAGCGATGGGGCAGCTACTGGCACTACCTGTGATGACACCGCTGATTGGCGGGGTGATGTTGAGCCTCAAGAGGTCGCACGCATCATCTCCACCAGCGGGAATGACATCACCTTGCTCGACGTTCGCAATGATAACGAAGTAGCACTTTGCCGAATTGCAGGAGCGGTGCATATTCCTTTACCGCAGCTTGAACGCCGGCACGATGAGCTCGATCGAAAGAAGAGAATGATAGTCTATTGCAAGAGCGGAGCCCGCAGCCGCCAGGCGATAAGCGTCCTGGAAAAAGCGGGTTTCACTAAGCTGCGCAACCTCAAAGGTGGTATCACCGCATGGGCGTCGCAGGTCGATCCGTCGATGCCTCAATATTAGATTGAATGCTGCTTCGAAGCCGACTATCCGCCAGTAAGCGCGCAGATTATATGAACTACATCTTGCTCTGAAACTTCAGCCTTGAGATCATAGGCCTCCTGTTTATTGACAAACAGCTTGATGTGTTGCCGAATGCCATCCTGTTCGTCAATCATACGAAACTTGATGCCTGGATATGTGCGGTCCAAATCCTGCACTATATCAGCCAGACTCGAGCCGCTGGCCTCTACCGAGGCCTCATTCTTCGTATACGAGCGTAGCGGACTGGGAATATGAACAATCATTTAGTAGAAACATCCTTAACTGCAGATAGAGAGTAGATCTCCGGCAGATACCGGACTATGCATTCCCAGTTGTCTCCAGCATTCGCGCTCGCCCAAACTTCACCGCCGGTAGTACCGAAATAAAGACCCAGCGGACGGACATGATCGGTCGTCATAGACTGGCGCTTAACTGTAAAATAGGCATGTTGGCGAGGTAGCCCCTCGTCCTGTCGCTTCCATGACTTGCCGGCATCCACGGTGACATAAACAGCGGGTTTCCCGTCAATACTAGTCCTCGGCCAGACCTCGGTCCCATCCATGGGAAAAACCCATGCAGTATCGACGTTTTCCGGATCGACAACGATAGGGAAGCCGATGTCGCCAATTTCCTCCGGCATATTTCGACCTACCCGCTTCCATTGCTCATCGGGTCTGTCGATCACATATATTCCGCAATGGTTCTGCTGGTATATGCGATCGGGATTGGCAGGATGAAATACAACACAATGAGGATCATGTCCGAGCAATGCATCCTTGTCAGGCAAGAATTCAGCATCAATTCCTTTGTTCAGCGGCATCCAAGTATCGCCCTTGTCGTTGCTCTCGAAACAGCCACCACTCGAGATGCTGAGATACATATGCGCAGGGTTTCTCGGATCAACCAAAATAGAGTGCAAAAACTGTCCGCCGGGACTGCCATTAGAAGCTGCTATCCCTTCGTACCAGGGTCCGTCATTGAAGCCACCGATCGGGTCCCACGTGTCGCCTGCATCCTTGGAAAGAAACAGTCCCGCTGGAGCCGTACCTGCGTTCGTTGGAGCGCCGGCCACTGCGGGCTGGCCACCGGCAGGCGTTCCACCGCGCGCCTCG
>CAYTDR010001300.1:0-2225 GCA_964436185.1 uncultured Candidatus Obscuribacterales bacterium
AGTCAAACAGGCGACACAAGAGCCGACGGTTTTCCAGGGACGAACGATTGTCGGAACCCCGGCATACATGCCACCAGATCAGGTGAACGGCTTGTCCTACGATGCACGCAGCGAGGTTTACTCACTTGGCTGTGTAATCTTCGAGGCTCTCACTGGGAGAGAAGTGTACATTGGAGATACTGTCTTCGACGTGATCTCACAGCATGCACTTGCACCAATACCGTCACTATCTGCAGTGCGGAGTGATCTTGAATTTTCAGCTGACGTTGAGGCATTGGTGCAAACATGTCTTGCCAAAGACCCGAAGGCAAGATTTCAATCAATGAATGAGCTAGTCCGGGCCCTGACAGCTCTGACGGAACTGGAGGGTGAGCCTTCACAGACGAAAGATACCCCGGAAACAATCTCCGAGAGTCCTTCAGATCAATCGAGGCAAAAAACTGTTGGTCGAATTTCGCTTGCCCTTCTGGCATTTTCAGTGACACTGATTGGAATCCTGTTTGTCTTTCAATGGAGTCCTACAGACACCAGTTTGACCCGTCCCAACTCAAAGTTATTGGTGTCCGATTTAGTAAAGGAGATCTATGATTCAGTCGGCACAGAAAGTGAATCAAAAAAGCTCAGTCGAGCCGCCTGGACTAGTCTGGCATCAGGCGATATCAACAAAGGGCTCGACTTTGCTCAGTCATCTGTCGAACTTAACCAGAACAATCTAGAAGCGCTGGATACTCGGGGAGTAGCATGGTTCCTCAGTGGTGAGACGAAGAGGTCCACTTTTGATTTTACAACCGTGATTAAGCGGGCAAAATCTCTCAATTTTGATCCGTCTCGAGCATACTTTCATCGAGCCATTGCCTATACCGCAGAAGGAAATGAGGCTATGTCCAGGCGTGATTACCTGCAATCCCAAGGTTACAAACCGGAAGATTGGGAGAAAAGGAGATTTGTTAAGTGGATTTATGGTCGGGCTGAGCGTGCAGCCAAAGTAAGCATTGCCGCCGATGGGGTTGTCACCCTTGAAGGTGGTGGAGATGTACAGATGGCAACGTTACGCAAACAGTCATCTTTGAAAAAGCTGGCTCTCCGAGACTGTGCCCTAAGTTCCTTCGGTCTGAAGAACCTGCAGGCTCTGCCAATTGAGGAGCTCAAAATCAATCACTGTTACTTCAACGAGAGCGATTTCTCGAGTCTCGCTGGAGTAAAAACGCTCAACCGATTAACCATTGAAGATTGTCCAGAGTTCCGAGGTAAAGGCCTGAGACACATTGCGAAGCTTCCTATCACGGTTCTATTCCTTGAAAAGACCGCGGTAGACGATTCAGGAATTGCCAACCTGGCTGGCTGGAAGAGTCTTCGTGCTCTTCTCGTGATGAGTTCGAACTTCACGGGATCAGGACTCATGAGTCTGCAAGACCTGAATGTAGAGTCATTGTCTATAAACGATTGTGATGTAACGGATGAAAACCTGCTGGGCTTGGCTTGGTGGCATAATTTGAAAAGCTTGCAAATCGCCAACTGCCCTCAATTCACTGGCCGAGGGTTTAAGCACATTACAAAACTTCCACTGCAGCAAATCAGGATCGAAAATACCAGACTGACAGATGCGTACCTTTCGGAACTGGCTTCTATGCGAACCTTGACGGACCTCGAAATATCCAGCTGCTCCAACTTTACTGGAAGCGCTTTGAGCGACCTGCGAAAATTACCTATCAAAAGAATCGGCTTGTTTGATTTGCCCTTGAATGAAGAGGCGTTTGCTGGGCTTTCTACACTAAAGAGTGTGACGCAGTTAGATTTCGTGCCCGACATTGATATCAGTTTCGGTCTGTATGAACGCCCTCGCCACAAGTACCCGGACAACGCGTTTGAGGGGCTCAGACTACCTAAGCTCACGAAACTGAGTGTTGATTGCAACACATTTCAAGAGAGCTCAGTTCGAGAAATCACCAATTTACCAAATCTCAAACAACTGGCAATGTCAGGTCGACAGCCTGTATCAGCTAATACACTGGCAACACTGGTGAATCTGCCGTTAGAAACATTGACGGTTTTCGATTTTTCGATAGACCATGAAGGTTGGAGACAAGTTTCTCAATTCGAGCGACTGCAAAGACTCACCCTGGTCAATAGTAAGATAACTGATGCCGACTTTGTCTTCA
Organism: uncultured Candidatus Obscuribacterales bacterium; assembly: GCA_964436185.1. Lineage (GTDB taxonomy): Bacteria > Cyanobacteriota > Vampirovibrionia > Obscuribacterales > Obscuribacteraceae > CAYTDR01. The sequence continues at coordinate 2,160 of CAYTDR010001300.1, forward strand.
TCTCCAAAATGCACCTCCGATCACTGATCATCTGTAACAGCCTTATATCGGATCAGACCTTGTTGC
>CAYTDR010001301.1:0-2224 GCA_964436185.1 uncultured Candidatus Obscuribacterales bacterium
GCGGCTGTCGCGCATCTTCCAGATCAAGGTGCTCAAGATCTATCCCGCCTTCGCCGAGTTCTTCGACATCCTGTCCGTCCGCAGAGAGCTGTGCTACTCCCGATAGACAATATAAGCCCTGGCAGTTTTAAAGTAGCCGTAATCAAAAAGTGTCTTCTCCACTAGATCCTGAGTTGACTCTATACCAGGTACGCTGTCTGCATACCACTGGCCAATCTCCAGGACGACCCGCTGAGCGAGGAGTCGGGCGATCTTGCCGTCAAACTCTTTTGTAGCGGCACCGGCCCTATATAAGGACCTTTCTATTCTTTCTGCATCGAAATCGACACATGCGCCACTACGCTTGGTTATATACATGGGAGCGGACACGCAGGCAAACATGCCCGCAGGAGCCTGGGTCTGCATGATCATTGATCCTCAGTGATGAACTGAACTGTTGGTTGTCTGTCGAACGAAAATCACCAGGGGCGACTTTCATCTAACCATGCCGTGAATCATACTATATATAGTGCCACCCAGCAAGTCCTAATTCTCTTTCGCTCTCTACCTGGAACCAGAGCACGTACCGTCAGCGCACTTTCGAGCATTCTGAATTGAGTTCCACGTGCGCTATATATGGTGGCATAGTTATCCGATCTACTATTGGATCACAGGAAACTGTTCACGGTCACTTGCTGAATTGACACCCTATATCTGGTGCAAAGATACTCGAGAGGCCACAAAAATGTAACCGCTACACTTACGCACCACTTCGCTTACTGCGATTCTGATCAATGGCGCCGACGGACGAAAACCATTAGAGGCTTTACGCTGGTAAATCGCCATCTCGCGTTTTGACTGTGGGAAAGCGGCCACAAAATTGTATGGATGATCTCTTCGAATCACCCTTTTTCTTCAGTTAACCTGGGGCTTGTTTGAGATGCGCTTGCAACGCGCGTACCGAAAGAAAATGGAAATTCAAAGTTGACACGCAAGAGGGAATCTCCCGGCGAAATGCTTTTTCGGCTCGTTGCCGCTCACATGCTATTTACATAAACCAGGACATGGGTAACAACTCAAGCGACCAGCGTTTTCCGTTTTTCGTTTTCCGTCGAAGTGATGCAAGACGCAGGCTGCTGGTTCGCCGTCACGCTCATGCAACGCGCCTTCAAGATGACATAAACCAGGGCCGATGTTGCGATTATCAGCTCAAACAGCTCCGCTTGCAATTGAACATGCCAGGCGAATGATCCAATGACCGGATCTGGTCTGGTGAGGCTCAAGACAATGGCGTATGTCGTAATCAGAACGAACCAGGGAGCTAGCACACCAGGCACGGCTATAGTTCTTAAAAAGTAGTTTCGAAAGTTGGCAAAGGCGATTCCACAGAGTCCGGCCAGTCCAGAAGTCATGTACAGATACATTGAGCAGCCCTGAATGCCGTGAAGGTTGTGTAGGGTCAGCTCTCCTTGTTCATTGATACCGGCGAGCGCAGCTGGTGTTGCGAAGCCGAAGATTTTCTGCCCCCAGGCAATCTCTTCCATAGAGACTAAGAAGAGTCCAACAGCAAGAGAAGCAAATAGCAATGCCACGAAACGGTTGGACGAACTGGACATTGCTCTGAAAAAGAGGATAAGGCTTTGAAGCGAGCCAAAGAAAAGCGCCCCGAAAGTCAACCACTCGAACAGCTGGTTCTCTCTTTGAATCAGCCTGGCGAACCAACGAGTTTCCGGGAAGGCCGCCAACACCGCATACGATACTATGAAAATAAAAGGTGCAATCGAGACGGCAATTTTTGGACCGCGAGGAATTGAGCTGTTTTCTTCGACAAGACCTGGATTTGAAGAAGCTTTTCTTGGTACTGACATGGCCAGGAGAGCCCTTGCTCCTCGCTTACTGGAAGCATCGTGAAGAGAAATTCGATATTCGACACGCTTCATCGGTGGTTGTGGCATGTAGCCCGGGCGAGAAATGCGATGCTTCTCCAGTGAGGCAAGGAAGAGCACCAGGCGAGAAGCGACTATGCCAGTTACATCTGGCGGACCGAATTCTCGTTCGTACTCACTCTCCAGCCAAGTGGCCATCTCAGATGTTCGCGCATTCTCAGCCAGCCGTCGGCTGGCGTACCGGGACCGCCACTTGCGCACCGTTTCCCGGCAGATCCTCACCCGGTCAGCGACTTGCTGGTTCGACAGCCCATCGGCGGCGGCCAGCACGATCTGGGCTCTCAACCGCTGCCGGCACT
>CAYTDR010001302.1:0-1552 GCA_964436185.1 uncultured Candidatus Obscuribacterales bacterium
CCTGCGACGGGCACGCTCGTTCTCAACGTAAACATACTCGAAAATTTCAATTATTTGCTCGGGCATATTACCAATCAAGAGTTCGATTGCACCGGCAGTCTATGTCCTAATCTCACCTGCGTGCTTACGAATACACAGCAAGGTGTCAGCTTCTATGTACAACAATCAATCAGCTACTGAAACTGTGTTGTCCTCTATCTTCGTGTAGAGCGCTATCAAATTTATAGCCGCCTGAGCCGCCTCTATACCCTTGTTGTGCTCTCCTTCGGTCCGTGCTATGGCGTGCGCAATGTCGTGAACTGGCAGAATCTCCATGATAATAGGAACTTCGAATTCATACATGACCCGGCCCAGCTCTCGAATGCAAGTTTGAAGGATCACCTCATAGTGATCGGTCTCGCCTTTGACGATGATGCCATAAACTATAATTGCAGCGTACTTGTTCAGCTTGGCAAGCTTCTTAGCCGTGAGCGGAATCTCGTAACAGCCAGGAACGACAAATACGTCGACATTCTCACTGCCTGCTTCGATCAACAGGCGATTGGATGCCGCGACCAATCGATCGGTGTGCTCTTTATGCCAGCTCGCTTGAACGATGGCAATGCGTGCGCCAGGAATTGTGCGTTCTATCGTTGTCTCGTACGATTTTTTCATCGGTGTCCAGTCTCGGAATTGAGCATACCTAACATCAGAACTCATTATAAGCGATCGATGAACAGCCCAAAGCGATTCATTTTGCAAAGCTGACGCTTAGAGTGCAGGAACAGAATCGTATCGAATTAAGCAACTACGACGCGGATGTAGATTTCTCATACGCTATCATCTGCGAGTGCTTATCAACACGTTCGAGAGGCGCAACTTTTCTGCTTCGAAGCAGTAGAAAACTCTTATGATCTGCACACTCGTAACCTCTGCCCGCGAGAGGGAATCGAAGATCCTGCCTGTGGAGTCGGGAATGGCGCTCTATCGGCTTACCTGGGTAAACACTACTGGACAGATAAGTCTGAATTCGAGCTCAAAATCGAGCAAGGCAACATAGCGCAAATGCCCTCAGTGATCCACACGCGAACGGTCAAAAAAGAGAATCTGTCGGACGTGTTGTCGGTGAAAGTGGTGTGGTTATGCTCGAAGGTCAATTCTTGACAGAGTTTCATTCGAACAATCTCTAAGAACATAGTTGATGTTGGATTTACGGAGACTCACTACGTCGAGACCAAAACTTTTGAACGGTTTGATTAGCAATTTCATCCTCCGCATACTGCAAAAGCACGGCATGCAGTGCGCGATGCTTTATTAACGAGCATCGAATCAATTTTGTGAGAATGATTGAAACCGACACACAACGTGTGTTTGACTGCATCATCCTAAACACTTGAATCAGGCAATCGAACTTATGTCAAAGTTCGTATTTCCGTGGCCATTGCCATTCAATAAAGTCCGTTTTTGCACCCGATCGCAATTAGACTTGCTTAGGCGTTGCTTTTGAGTGTCTCGATTGATAGCTTTGGTTCTCGCAGAGCAGCACATTTCCAGGTAGTTCTTCCAGTATCAC
>CAYTDR010001302.1:1562-2224 GCA_964436185.1 uncultured Candidatus Obscuribacterales bacterium
CGGCATGTACTGGAGATTTTCGATCGTACAACACGGTAACCTTGTCGTGACGAGGCGAGTTTGGTCCGACCAACATCTTCGCGACACGTGAGACGCCTTGCGCATCAACGTAACTGTAGTGACGATGGAGGAAGGACGGGCGTCCATCGCGTTGTTGACACACAACATTTTCGAAAGACATTCGTGCTTCGTACGCGACTGCACCTTCTCTAAGCAGTCGAAGATGCGTAAAAACACATTTCAAGTGTGCGATCAGCATACTCGTGGCAACGATAAAAAAAGCGAGCGGTCCCAGAAACAGCAGGGGTGGAAAGCCTGGTATATCATCTTCCAAGGTCGGTACTATTGCAACTCCCGGATTTCCCGTGAAGTACTTCACCGACACGGTCTCACCTGCTTTGTGCGGTTTTTGAGTTTCGACAGAAAGTTCATATGCCTTGCCGTCTACCGTGTATGTGATTTTCGATAAACAGTACTTTCGGACGCTGGATTCCGTCATACAACCTGGCGTCTCTTGGGACGAAACCGAGACAGCGATTTCATTCACCAGTCGAATTCCATAACCGAAAAAATGACCAGTTGCAATAAAGCTGACAATCACGAAAACAAAGACGACCGTTCTCGCTTTTTCCGTAAAGAAAAGCATATTCGCAGCTAATCCC
>CAYTDR010001303.1:0-2222 GCA_964436185.1 uncultured Candidatus Obscuribacterales bacterium
AGAGAACACACGAGAAACAGTGGGATGTTTCATCAAAATGTCAGTCAGGTGCTGAATGGTGGCAGAGGTCGTGTTGAGCGGAGTACCCGGAGGCATCTCGACATTGATTATACTTTCGCCCCTGTCGATACTGCCGATTACGGAAGTCGGCATCAGCTTGAACAAACCAAGCGAAAGCAGAAAGAAAACCACGCCAACCAACACTGCTTTGATTCGATGCCGCAGAGACCATAGAAGAGTTGCATCATATATCTCGGCTAAGAGCTTGTTGCCCCCATGTTCCTTCACCGGCTTGAGCAAATATGCCGCCATAAGTGGTGTCAGCATACGTGCGACGACCAGGGAGAAGAACACTGCGGCGGCCACCGTCAGACCGAACTGCCAGAGGAACTTACCCGGAATTCCGCCCATGAAGGCCACCGGAACGAATACCACGATAATGGTCATTGTTGTTGCAACGACCGCCAGCCCAATCTCGTCAGACGCATCAAAAGCCGCTTGGAATGGTGTTTTACCCATGTCCATGTGACGGACTATGTTCTCCACCTCGACGATGGCGTCATCGACAAGTACTCCTATAACCAGTGCCAGTCCAAGAAGCGACATGTTATTCATGGTGAAGCCGCAGAGCTTCATCACGGCGAATGTCGGAATCAGGGAGAGCGGCATAGCCAGAGAGGAGATAACGGCAGCTCGCCAGTCACGGAGGAAGAGCCAGACAACAAAAACAGCAAGTCCGCCGCCGATGAGCAGCGAGTCGAGGGCAGCATGGTAAGACATATGGACGAAGATAGTTTGTGTACGAATCTTCTTTATGTTTATATCCGGCGGCAGAACATTTCTAAGCTCTTCCAGCCTCAGGTCTACCGCTTCCTCTACAGCCACCATATTCGCACCTGTACTGCGAACAATCGAGAAAGCGACGATCGGTTTATTGTCTACAAATGCTAGTTGTCGTTTATCCGAAGAAGCATCATCGACGGTCCCCAGCGTGTCCAGACGTGCCCAGCGTCCGCCTGGCACCATGATGCGCGTGTTGGCCAATTTTTCAGGACTGGCGGCACTTCCCAGAGTACGGACTGACTCTTCCTGAGCACCCACTTCACCTCTGCCACCAGGCAGATTAGCATTCACGGCCCGCACTTGAGTGCTCACCATATCTGCCGTAATTCCGAGAGATTGCAACCTCGTCGGTTCTAAATTGACTCTGATCTCGCGATCGACGCCGCCTGATCGCTGCACTTGACCGACGCCTTTCACACCCAGAAGCGCTCTGGATATCTCGTTATCGATGATCCAGCTCAACTCCTCCACGCCTCTTCGGTCGGAGCCGACAGAGAAGGTGACGAACGGTCCGCCGGTGAAATCCAAGCGCTGAATAACTGGCTCATCGATTCCAGGCGGAAGTTGTGTGCGAATCTTGGAGATTTCGTTTCTAACATCATTGACGGCACGGTCGATGTTAGTCTCCAACTCGAACTCGATAGTCGTGGAAGAAAGTCCTTCGTTGACTTTGGAGACGATGTGCTTGACATTGCCGATACCGGCGCAAGCATCCTCGACCTTCCGGGTCACCTGTGTCTCCAGCTCTGGTGGCGCAGCACCGACCTGACTGACAGTAACAGAGACGATTGGAATGTCGATGTTCGGCGACTCGTCAATGCCGAGTGAGAAGAAGCAGACTATCCCCGCAACCGACATAGCCAGAAACAATACGAGTACTGGGACGGGGTTTTTGATCGACCAGGCGGAAATATATCGGAGATTCATTAGTTACTTCTCTACTACCCGGACGATATCTCCGTCCTTGAGGAAACCAGCTCCCTGACCGGCTACTCGTACCCCTTGCTCCAACCCGGCGAGTATCTCTACGTTGTCGCCGGAGCGTTCACCAAGTTTTACTACCTTCGAGTAAACGCGGTTTTTTTCGAGTACAAAAACGATTTTGCGTCCATCTCTGTCCATGACAGATGCCTGCGGAATAACGAGAGCCTCGGCTTCACCTAGATCTACCTCGCCATGCAAGAACATGCCAGGCAGCCAACCTTTCTCGTAGGGAATATCGATTCTTATCGTCGCCAACCTTGTTTCATTGTTAACCATCGGGCTGATCTCACGAATTTTTCCGGTGATCGCGGTACTGCCGGCGGCGCCAGTGAATACTGTCACTTGTCCGGGTTTCAGCAGCGATAGGTCTTTCTCCGGTACCAGGGCTCGTACTT
>CAYTDR010001304.1:0-2210 GCA_964436185.1 uncultured Candidatus Obscuribacterales bacterium
TATCGACGAGATCGAAGGGCTGGAAGGAATTAAAAAGAGGCTAGAATCCCGTCTCGCGACGATGCGCGTCATAAGGGATAATGCAAAAAATCAAATCACGTTCGTGGATTTGTTAACGATGACCTCTACGGTGAAAGACGCAATTACGTGCCTGGACGCTGCAATCATTGAAGTTGACGGATTAGAGCTTGTGCCCATCACGGAAGAACGCGTCACCAGATTGCTAAGCCTGGCTGTTTGACAGCTTCCACAAGGATAGAGTTCGAGTAGGCAAGGAGTCGCTGATGTGCCCTCCGTCAAAGTTCGCGTCCAACTGAGAAAACTTCACTGGCTGAACCAATTTTTGCGAAAAAGTTGATGAGCGATATGAGTGGTTGACCTCAAACATCAGACTGCAAACGAGATCGTGCTACTTCTGAACCGACTCAATCTCAACTGAATAAACGTGTCCGACAATTCTCAGAGCCATCAACTCGATCAGAAACAGCGGTTCGCTAACAAACCATCGTGAAAGTACCACCGCGAGCACTGGATCATTTAGCTTGCCCCGGATCTCTAACTGGGAACCCTCTGCCCTACCGGTGATAAGGGGGTAAGGTGCCCTGTATGTAGCGGTCTACAAAGAACCCAACGGACTTCAAATGCAGATTATTACTTAACGCTGGCGACCGGCTTGGCGACGGCGATACCTAAGCTGGCAAGTTTACGCTTGATCTCGGGCAATGCAGCTCTGGCAGCCGCAATACCGGCATCGATACCACGCTTACCGTCTGCTTTATGGAACGAAACGAGGTTGATACCAGTGGTATCAGGATGAATTAAGACATCGGCTTTCTGGCAGCTCGGACCGTCAAATGCATTCAACTGGCTTCGCAGCGCTTGCCGTGCCATCGAACCGAGAGCACGAAAGTCGTGGATAGGTCTATCATTCAAATGCTCATCGATGTTTACAGCAATAACAATGTCTGCACCCATCTCTCGTGCATGATCTACCGGAACATTGTTGACAACCCCGCCATCGCAGTAAAGTTTGTCGCCGATCTGCATCGGCTTTCTCAGCTCGGGTACGGCAGTGCTAGCGACAAGAGCTTCGCCGAGATCGCCCTCGGTAAGTCGGCAGCTTTTTCCGGTAACAACATCGGTGACGACGGCAGCAAAGGGAATGTTGAACTTTTCGATTCTCTTATCGCCAACCACTTTGTCGGCGTATTTCTTGAATTTTCGCCCGTAATAGAGACCATCATATGGTTTGTAACCCAACACTCTCAGAGACAAAGCCAACGGCTCTAACGCCAAACGCAAAATAGGCATAGGCGCAAATTCTTTAGTGAAGGTGTTTTTCTCAAATACGTCGCTTATCTGCTCTAGCGGAACTCCCGAAGCATAGAACCCACCAACCACCGAACCGATGCTGGTGCCGGCAATCAAATCAATGGGAATGTTCTCTTCTTTAAAAACCTTCAGAACGCCAACATGCGCCGAGCCGCGCGAGCCACCACCACCTAGTGCCAAACCCACTCGAGGTCTATTGGGAAGTTTCGATATAGCTTCTGACTTGGTCGCATTTACAGCATCGCCGTCGATCGGTGTCGAACTCTGTGCGAAAGAAGAATTAGCGACGAAGCTCAGAGCGACGGCCATAACGGTACTGAAAACAAATTTGCGCATAAGTCAGGATACCTCGTAAGAGCTAAAAGCATAACTTCTCAGGGTCGTGCTGTCTCGAATTCTATCAAGATATAAAAGAACATTCATCGAACAGCCCCGTGTGCCACCTGATTCAACAACCGCCAAGCAAGCTGTTGCATGGACGTTTGGACTGGAAGACGATGAATACGATCCGAAAATCCAAACCTAGTTTGCAAGCCATCCACTAACTCTCATAGCAGGCGACTCACGCCTCCCTCTCGCAACCGCGGGCGATACTATGTGCGGACTCACGCAGCTAGCACCATCACCAAAGGTGGATGCTGTTGTGTAGCAACATTGGTCAGCGGTTTCCGTTCTGTCATTCCAAAGTAGCACCAACCGACTGTCCCCGGTCAAATCATACGGACTCAGCCGATACTATCTGTCGGGCCTCGCCTTCAGGAGTTCGACTGCTACCCGCCGATCGTATTCGAATGGCTCTGAGCTGATTCGCATCGTACCTTTGTACGGATTGGAGAACATTGCGATCAGAAGCACGTTTAAGGCGAGCGAGAGGGCTA
>CAYTDR010001305.1:0-2192 GCA_964436185.1 uncultured Candidatus Obscuribacterales bacterium
TCGTCCTCCTGCATTCCAGACGAGTGACCAGTCTTCACTGCTGCTCAGCGTATTCCTCGGCAGGCTATCGGGAGCACTTTCATGAAAAGACTGCTTGAGACGCTTTCTATAGAACTTCCGATCATCCAGGCACCTATGGCTGGAGTCTCTACTCCATCGATGGCAGCCGCGGTTTCCAATGCCGGCGGATTGGGTTCGATTGGAGTTGGTGCTGTAGATGCCGATGCTGCGAGTAAGATGATTAGAGCGACACAGGAACTCACAGATCGTTCATTCAATGTTAATGTCTTTTGCCACCGACCGGCAGTTGCGGATGTTGATCGAGAGTCATCATGGATCGCTCGTTTGGCTCCTCATTTCGATCAGTTCGATGCTCACCCGCCAGACCGTCTGCAAGAAATTTATAAGAGCTTTGTCGAGGACGATGAGCTGATGGAAGTGCTCCTCACACACCGTCCTAAAGTAGTCAGCTTCCACTTCGGTCTACCCTCGCAGGAAAAAATTCGGCGATTGAAAGATGCTGGAATTGTTCTGCTTGCTACTGCAACCAATCTCGACGAAGCAAAGGAAGTCGAACGAGCCAGCATCGACGCAATTGTGGCACAGGGATACGAAGCGGGCGGTCACCGAGGTATGTTCGATCAATCAAAACCTGATGACTGCCTGGGCTTGGCAGCATTAGTACGATTGCTGGCAAGCAAGTCGAAAATTCCCATTGTGGCCGCTGGCGGTATTATGGACGGTGCCGGTATAGCAGCCAGCCTCTCCCTTGGCGCCGAGGCAGCTCAGCTGGGAACCGCATTCATCAATTGCCAGGAATCATCGGCCGACATGCATTACAGAGCCGCGCTGCAATCCGAGGCCGCCTTTCATACGGTAATGACCAGAGCCATTTCCGGCCGTCCAGCGCGATGTCTGGCTAACCGGTTTACGGCGATAGGAAACGATATCGATCAATCAGATGTTCCCGATTATCCGATCGCATACCATCTGGGCAAGGCACTAAATGCAGTGGCGAAGCAAGCCGGGCAAGGTGGTTACGGTGCTCAATGGGCCGGTCAAGGAGCTCCGCTGGTTCGCAACCTGCCGGCTTCAGAACTTGTACTTCAATTGAGCCAAGAGATGGCTCAGGCTTGCAAAATAGCGCACTAGATCTGTGGAGCGAGTCCGCGAGAACGTCGTCTATATGCACCAAGGGCGATGCCTGGTGGCAACGCCCTTCGAATTAATTGGTTTAAGTGTATGAGACTCTATTGCACTTGCGGACAGGGAGCAAGGGTATAACTGATTTGCTGTTCTACGTAAGTGCCTTGTCCTGTCTGCACCGAACCATCGCCAAAGTAGATCTGAGCTGCAGAGCTACTCGTGATGTACGGTACGAATTTGATCAAATTCGACTGAGATGCATTTAGATTGAATCCAGGTTGCACCATAGCAGCAGCATTTATCGTAGCGGTGCCGAATTGACCCTGTTGGGTGATGGTCATTTCATTCAACGACTTGGTTATTACACCCGTTTGCCCAGCAGCATTCTGAAACGTGAATTGAACGCTCGAGGCAGCGATATCTGCATTGGACTGGGCGATGAAGGAAAGGCTGAATGACTGAAAACCAGTGGCAGAACTCGGCGGAGCCAGGGTTTCTTTGGGCACGCTTACATATCCAGCGTTGCTTCCAGCGGCTCCCGTAAGAGTGGCAAAAACAAATTGATTCGTCGGTCCGAATCCGTCACCACTCGATTGTGATACATATCGAGCATTCGCTCCAGTGCCACAAGCAAATCGCTGCACGGATATCTGAATCGACTTCGCATAAGCATTGGGCATACACGAGAACGCAATGCCTAGACTAAGTAAGAATGGAAGAAATCGCATTATGTATCTCCTTTTCCGTAAAAGCGAGGAGCTTCTCATTTGAAAAGTCCACTTCCACGCAGAAGCAGACTCGATAATTGTGTCAAGTCCACTGCGATTTTACGAGTTAAATCTCACATTAAAGTACGAACTAAACAAGATCTGTTATCGATATGCCGTCTCGTCCGAATATTACAAGACCAAACGTCCGGCTTCGATTGCAAGCTGACATCGAATATGGTGCACGACAATTGATCAAAGGAAACCTCTCGACTGAGACTTTTGTCAAACAGCCGAGAGTAATAAGTTCCAAAGGCAATCGAGAAGTCGATTAACGTT
>CAYTDR010001306.1:0-2190 GCA_964436185.1 uncultured Candidatus Obscuribacterales bacterium
GGCAGAAGGCTGAAAGCACACGCCCCTCCACTGTTTTTTGCGTTCCTCAATCATTAAGAGATTCGGAGCAACTCCTGGTTGGCAAAATGCGAAAGCCTATCATGGTCTTGTCTTGCTGATTGCAATCGATGCCTGACGATCAGGGCTTGACTTCGAGTGATACTCGGGCACAATTCAGGCATTTGCCCAGGCAAGGCTCCACATCTCGACTAGACGTTTCGATCGCAGCAAAAGAGGAGTTGATCATGTACAAGCATACGCAGTGTGTTCCGCCTGGTGTTTTGACCGCGTTCGGAACTATTGGCGGTCTTTCTTCCTTATTTGCGCCAAAGGCGTTGAGAGTCCTCACCGGTCTCTCGCTTGCCGGGGCACTCTATACTTTCCGTTCCATGACAGTCACCGTCGACCAGTCCGATATTACACTCGAGTTCGGCAACTGGTTGAGAGCCAAGACGATACCAGTTCAAGATATCGAGACATGCGATGTCGAACAGACCCATGCCGTCCTCGGCTGGGGAGTTCACTACGTAGGCGATGGTTGGCTCTACAGAGTTGACGGACAGGACGCGGTACGAGTGAGAATGAAAAATGGAGAGAACATCTTCATAGGCTCGGACGAAACTGCCGAACTAGCCTCTGCCATCAAGAGCGCTATGGCTGTTTATTCTCCAGTCGTATAGGAACCGGATTCGAACAATCTACAATCCAAGCGGTATTCGGAACCAGAAGTCGCTGCCGTTGCCCGGTTTGCTGATCACTCCTATCGAGCCTCCGTGCGCCTCCACAATCAACTTGCTGATCGCCAAACCGAGCCCGGAGCCTTTTTTCACGGTCCTGTCCGTAATCTCGACCTGCTTGAATCGCTCGAAAATCGATTCTTTGTGAGTATCCGGAATTCCCCGGCCTTCATCGATGACATGCACATCCAGCCAGCCATCCAGTTGCTGCAGGGTGATCTTGATGTTGCTTGCAGGCGGAGAGAACTTAATTGCGTTGCTGATCAAATTGATCAGCAGCTGAGTGATTCCACCTTCGTCAATCTTTGCCTCGAGCGAAATTACATCGGTATCGATAGTGATACCATTGGCCATTGCGTAAGGTGAGACCGCATCGGCAGTATGTTGGATTATCTTGCCGACATCAACAGGCTGGCGTTGAATTTCCATCTGTCCATCTTGAAACTTCTCGATATCGAGCAACGTACTGACCAGAACGATCAGTCTTTCCATCTCTTCCCCGGCCAGGACAGCCTGCTCCTTGCCATCCTGGTTAAGAGTGCCGAATTTCTCGTTTTGCAGAAGTTCCATGCTCATCATCAATGTCGAGAGTGGCGATCGCAGATCGTGGCTGACCATGGCAATGAACTCACGTTTTAAACGCTCGACTTCGAGCCTGATAGTGATATCTTGCACGATAACAAGGACGCGACGCTCATCTTTCCACCAGAATTCACTCAAGGTGATTTCTGCCGGGAGAGTGCCACCGTCTCTAGTGCGCATATCGGTATGGTAAACGCCACCAGCTACAGTACCAGTCATGAATTGCAACACCGGTTCAACCGAGTTTTCGTCAAACATTGCCTGGATCGGTTTCTGCGACAGGTCCGCTTCCTCGAACGAGAGCATCTGTTTCAACGAACGGTTGCTTCGCTCGATGAAGCCGCGTTCGTCAAGCACCAGGAGACCCAAAGGCATGCTTTCGATAACCAGACGAACGAACTGTTCTCTCTCTGCAATCAATGCTTCTTCCAGCTTACGCTCTGTAATATCGTGGGCGACTAGATAGTATTCCCGTGTATCATCCAGCCAGCTGATCGAGAAGCTGGAATGAATAACGGCACCGTCTTTTTGCCTCAGTCGGCACTCAAAGCCACCCTCTGACTTGCCACCTGAAATTTCCCGCATCTCGTCTTCGACGAAGTCAATATCGTCGGCATGAATTATACTGCTGAGCTTGGCACCGGACAACTCTGCCGGAGTATAGCCCCAGGCTCGCAGCGCGCTGGAGTTAACCAGTTCGAATATTAGCTCATCGGTCACGGTACAGATAACGTCAGCCGCCTTGTCCAGAATGGCTTTCTCTTGCTTCATCGTGTCTTCCAGGTCCTGGGCCATTCGATGCAGCACGCGATCCAGACTGCCAATTTCGTCATGCCCTCTTTGCACCGGTAGCAGTACCTCTCCGGCGGCC
>CAYTDR010001307.1:0-2183 GCA_964436185.1 uncultured Candidatus Obscuribacterales bacterium
GCCGAGCTGGAGAAAGTTGACATTGTTTGTCAATTGGATGACCCTGTCTCTTTGCCTGACCATGCGGTCCATGACTTCGTACTCCAGGTCAATTTCATGTCCAATAACATCGGCATCAGCATTCATACAGAGGAAACCTTCAAGCACCTGTCGGGTGATCAACAACTTGCCGTTCTCGTCTAATTGCTGGTCATGGGTCAACAATCCCTGAACTCCAAGTAGTGTCGCTGTGGCATTGGCATAAGGGTTGAGCCTTGAATTAACGCCAGGAGAACTTGTAGCTATGGTTACCGGCCAGACTTTACGCAATAAATCCAGAAGCTCCACGTCTAATTCGTTAAACTGCTCGCGCAAGGAACTCAAAAGGGCGATACGATTGAGGACCAGCTTGATTGTGTCGCGTTTGCAAGACGGCATACTTCCCAATTTTTCAAGGCTACGCCTGTCCTTAAGGTCGAAAGTGGCGACATTTTTGCTCCAGAATTCCAGTAGGCACTGACGCCTGCTTTTGCCGTCGGTTCTGCTGGGAGAGGATGAATTCATATAGTCCCAGACCAGCGGGGAAAAGCCTTGTTTGGAGACCGGTTTCAGATCGAAAAAATCGGCCAGCGAGTTTGGTCCGGTCTCGTTTTTGCGCCAGCCTGCGTTAAGTGCCAAGAAAGAGAGACCAGTGAAACCAAGGCCTAGTCCGTCAGCAGCGAGAAAAACCTCGCTGCCTGCTCTTGAATAACCTTTCAAATAACAATAGCCGGCGATAGCGCTGAGAGCACCAGTTTGTATGAAGTTTGCTTCGTATAGCTTTTGCTGAATATTACCCTGTCGGGCTGTCATCTTTGCCAGAACGACGTCGTACTGGTAATTGAGTTCTTTTTGACACGTATCACTGGCAACAGCCATTTCGAGACTGCCCGAAAGCAGCGTCTCCAGTAGTGTGATTTGCAGTTCGCGCTTTCGCTCGCTGTCCCCACCGGAGGCATTGAGCGAGTTCAGTTCAACTATTACCGGCTCCAGGTGAAGCAGGCGCGCTGCATCATCGGCACCGCTTTCAATACCAGATGAGGTGCTGATTCTCGTTTTTGAAGACTGGTTTTCGACAATTCGAGAGCCCCTAACCTGGTTCAACAAGGAGAGAAGATCAGAGTCGAATCCCTCAATGGTAGTGTAGAGAGAAAACAATAAGACGAGTCGGTTATTGAGATAATATTGGCTCCTGGGTTTGCCGTCATCTATGCCAAAAAGCGTCTCCTTCTTGGCCATGTCCGCTTTAAATCGCTTCTTCCAGACTGTATTCAGCACCTCTCTGCGGTTGCTGCTTTCGCCTGGAGCCGGCGAGTCGAGATATCGCACCACTAGCGGTGGCAGATTGGACCCGTCAACAGGCTTGCCATTGAGGTAATGCGACACAAATGCCGGTGGAGTCAGATGAGATGCTTTAGCGCGCTTGTTGTACAAGATGCCGATTACAGGCAAAAGAGTTCCTACTCCGGCGCCCACGGTAGTACAAATGGCGGACTGCGTAAACTTATTGTTTAAGTTGGAATAGGGCTCGACCATTCCATATAGAACGCCCAACTGTGCGAAGTTCAAAGTGTTGAAAAACTGATTTACGTTGTTGTTTTTTCGCTTCTCTCGCGAAATAGCATCCTTTGTATAATCGATCTCCATTTCTAACTGGCTCTCGGCAGCCTGCAATTGCAGAGTAGCCTCGAAGATTCTGCGCAGCACCCGGGCTCTGTGATCATTGAGTTGATGCCGCTCACCGTCTGAATTCACCCCACTTCTGTGCAGGGAGATGATTTGCTCTGCTTCTTGTCGAATACCAAGAATATCTGCTGTCTGAGCTGCTTCGGGGGTCAGGGCACCGTTACTTGTAGCAGCCGATACGGCCAGGTGCCAGGGTTGAATTAGTAAGCAGGCCAAAATGCAAACAGCTCTACTACAACCTCGACGTAACAGCCACATAAAACGCGAAACCTCTGATAATCCGGTTGGCTTTCATGACTCCAATCCAGAACCACTGATGGTACCGCAAATGCCAAGTCTTCGATCGTTTCGAACTAACTTACAGTAACTCTGTAATTAAATCATCTTGATAAGAGCTATGACCAATTCCAGCAACGGAATTGCATTCCAGTCAAAACACTGAGCTAACGCAACCAACTTTTGGCATTCGGAAAGTTAGA
>CAYTDR010001308.1:0-2182 GCA_964436185.1 uncultured Candidatus Obscuribacterales bacterium
AACGTTTTGATAGTCCTGGTGAATAGAAAGTCTGGCGGTAAAGCGAATATTGACGAGGAGGCACCATGCGCTCTGACGTCTCGATAATGGTTATCGTGGGCTTGTTTCTGACGGCGGCTTTCAGCTTTGTTTTGTTCAAACTTATCGATCAAACCGATTCACATATAAAAAAGGTTTCGGAAACGAGGGTGAAAACAAGCTCTTCAAACTTATGGAAACCTGTACCCAATGAATGCGACATGCTACTGAAACATGATGCCGAAACGAAGAGTCAGGATACATTCGCTAATTATCGCAATTTGGAGTTTTCCAAACAGGGGTTTTCATACTTACGACGCATGAGGAATTTGCGCACTTTAAAGATAATTGATTGTACGGTCGAAGATAAGTGGACCGAAAATCTTGCGGAACTGCCTTTGCTTGAACTTTCATTAGCCGGCTCCGAGGTGACGGGCAGTTGCGCGCATGAATTGGCGAGGATTCAATCTCTTGAAATTCTGGATTTGAACAGAAGCAATTTCACTGATGATGGTATCACTCCATTGTCGAAGCTGCCCGCACTTCAGTTGCTAAATCTGAACAATACTCGGGTCACCGACGCTAGCGCAGATGCTTTGTCTAAACTTCAGAATCTGAGAACACTCCGCGTTGCTTGGACGCACATTACGAGCGATTCCTTGGCTCTGATTGCTAAGCTCAACAAACTGCATTGGCTGGATTTTGGCAACAATAAAATCAATTCCGCACAAGATCTGGAGTTGCTAAAGACCTGTAAAACGTTACGAAAACTCAACCTCAGCAGATGTCAGCTAAAAAACTCCGATCTCGTTTCGGTTTCTCGTATCAGCCAGTTGGATGACTTGGCCTTGGATGGCAATGAAATCAGCGACGCTGGAATCAAAGCTCTCGCTACGCTAAAGTCTCTCAAAAAACTGAGTATTTTAGATTGCAAGGTAAGCGTTGACGGTGTTGAGCGTCTAAAGAAACTGTTGCCCAATTGTGAGATCAGCACAGGTACCGGACGGAATCCATACGGCTTTTGATTTCAATTCGACTCAGCAGTGAGGCCAGTGGCGAGATCCTAATAGTCAGTGGCCGACATGGGCGCGTTTGGCTTGTTCGGATCAGGGTGTTCGAAATCGCTCAGGCTCAAACCCTCGGGGTAAATACGCTCGTTGACAGCGTACCAAGCCTTGTCGAAGTTATGGAAGCATTCATCTGCTCGCTGAAAATTTCTTCTCGCCGCGTTCAAGTCGCCGTTGTATCCATGAGCGCTGCCAATGAAGCGGTAGACTATTCCTGCAGCATAATGGGTATCTCCGAAGGCATTCTGGATAAGCTTCAGATAGCGATCCAACTCGCTGAATCCTTTTTGGCGATCAATTTTGTTTGTCTTCTTCTTGAATGCCGCTTTCCATGCAACTCGTAGACGTCTGACCAACAGTTCACCGTAGATCTGCGGATCGATGTTCTTGGCCTGTGGGCTGGTCAATTTGCTCTCCACTGCTGCAGTTTCGACCATCTCTTCTGCCGCTTCGATAGGATCAGATAGTTTGGTGAATATTGCCGAGTAGTAGGTTGGTCCAACCTTTTTGCTATCAATGCAGACGAATACAGATTCGTATTCGGTTCCGTCACTGGTCTTGATGTGGAGCAGACGCTTCCACTGCCGCCCATATTTTTGACTCTGAAGCGTTGCCTTCTTCGACACACCGTTTATGGTGGCGCCATCAATTTCAACGGTTGGAAAGGGCCAAAGGTGGTGAAGCCTCACGATTTTATTATCAATACTAACTCCGGTAAACGGTTGCCAGAGGATAAACCAAAAGCAAATAGCTGCCAGGCAGAGGACAATTAGAAAAGTCAGGAGACCGCTAACTCGTGCTGGAGTTTTGAACTTCGTTAGCAATCCATGGAACAACATGCCGACAGTCAGGCTGACCAGTACTGTCCAGAAGATATCCCCTGCTAGAGAATCGGTGCATGCCGGAAAATTTATGATTTCCATTCAAGTAACCCTGTGTGTTTCTTCGGCTATGGAAGCGGTAGCGATTGTGGTGGCATAATTTTCGGCAGCGGATTGCTGCTTGCCGGCGCATTTATTGAGCTGAAAACGAACAGAAAAATGCCTCCCAGGATAAGGGCAACTATCGACAACCATTCGGCTCGCTGAGTCTTTCTT
>CAYTDR010001309.1:0-2181 GCA_964436185.1 uncultured Candidatus Obscuribacterales bacterium
GAAGGAATGCAATTGCACGGACACAGATAAAGTTACCTGAAGGAATGCAATTGCACGGACACAGATAAAGTTACCTGAAGGAATGCAATTGCACGGACACAGATAAAGTTACCTGAAGGAATGCAATTGCAGTTCCTGAGCGACAGCCGGGCGTTGAGAGCTGCGATCAGAACGCGACGATAGAATTGAGCCCATTTATTATTAAACCTGGATTCGGGCAGCAAAATGCTCGACAACTTCGCATACCATACACATGTACGGGTGCAAGATTTAAACTTTGGAGGATGCGTTATGCAGGAGAAGACGCTCAACGAACTCATCCAGACCGAAGCCGGTTGTATTCAATTATTGAAGGAGATTCGTTTTCCGAATGGATTTGAATGTCCGACATGTTTCCACACGAAGTCATATCGATTAAAATGCCGGCCTGTTCTGGAGTGTGCACGCTGCAAATCGCAGGTGTCGGTCACTTCTGGCACAATTTTCGCAGGAATGAGAACGCCGCTGACGAAGCTCTTTTATGTAATTTTCAAACTAGCAAGTGGGGAAAGCATGCAGGCGGCAGATCTTGGTCGCAAGCTGCAGCTTGTTGCCTCTACGGCTTGGCGACATCTACAGAAGCTCCGGATGATGATAGAAGAACAATTCCGTTTAGCGGAAACAGTTCTGATAGATCGTGTTTTTTTGAAGAATGTTCTATTCCGTCGCAGTAGAGATTCTCAACCAGCAACAGACCAAGAAGAAAGCCCCACCTGTTTGCAAGAAGACGACCTTGACAGCGAAGAGCAGCAGGCCGCAGATGATTTTTGCCAACACCTGAGGACTGTTTTTCGCGGGATAAGTACGAAATATTGCCAGGCGTATGCCAGCGAATATGGCATCATAACCGGCTCTCGCCCGACCTTTCGCGAGTTGCTTATTGCTTGTATTCGTTCAGGTCCGAAGACAACTGCAACCATCGTAGCTTATAGTTCATCAGACAGGATCGCACTTCCGATGGTGCCCAAGTTTGGTGCTCGGGCCTCACCCGCGTCATAGCCGCTACCTTTGCTAATAGCCCGGTGGCAACGGAACTAGATCGATTAGATCGACTAGCTCGCCATCTGCCTCAATGGCAAGACTCTAGATTTGCTTGCCCAATCTGACTTGCAGCCGCAATTGCGAAATACCCGCTGCCTGAGCGGTGGGTGAACGCCCTAAGACAGAACTCCAACACAGGCACGTTCAGTTCGAGTCCATTGCGAGCACAGCACAGTGCGATGCTTATCGCGTTCGTGTACACCGTATGTAGAACCACTCAGACGGACGGCAGCCTGCCAAGTACAACCTGCTCGACTCTTTGCCTTAAGGTCGAACAAACACAAGTCCATGAAGTCATAAAAATGGCACGGGGCAGAATCGAACTGCCGACCTGGCGGTTATGAGTCGCCCGCTCTAACCATCTGAGCTACCGTGCCTCGGTGGGTCTAACCAATATCCTGACGTATTCCACACCCCGTTAACATTAAAACGAGATTATGAATTTTTTGCCATGTTCGGGATCGCAGATATGATGGGACTGTTGGACTCTGAAGGTGCAATCCATGATTATTTACGAATTGGTAATAGCTGGCCTGTTCCTCATCGTTCTCATTGTAGGTATTAATGTCTGCGCCAAGCCGATTGCTAATGGCTATGGCGAAAAGATAAAGAATAGATATCGAGAAATCGGCTCAGCCGAAGGTGAGCGGCTCTGGGAAAAGATTGCTTCGCTCGAGACTGAAGTGCATGAGCTGAAACGAGAATTGGTGAGGGTAAACGAGCTGGCAGACTTTGCAGCCAGATTGGCGCAGCCGAATATCGACAACCGAAATGAGCTTCTTCACAAGCCTAGCTGAGATACAGATTTGGTCTAATCCAATCGAATGAGGTTCGTCCGAGCGCAATTGACAGCCGAGGCTATGGAGTTTTCAAAGTCTTAGATAGGAACCAGTCAATCGATAACATAGTGTAAGACTGTCTTGTGACAACCCAATCGTAGGACAATGTAAAATGACCACGCCCTTGGCCCACTAAACATGTCCTATGCAAGAAAAGAACAAAATGTCTGCGAGTTCCGCTAAAAAGGCCGTCTGGTTGAGTGTGTTTAGCGGTCTGACTTTGCTCGCCATATTCTTTATATCGACGGACATTGCATTTCAT
>CAYTDR010001310.1:0-2178 GCA_964436185.1 uncultured Candidatus Obscuribacterales bacterium
AGTGATGTGCTGCTGCAGGCGCTGAGGGTCAGCGAGCAGAAGATCATGAGCGAGCCCGGCCAGCTCTTTCTCCGCTTTCTCGAGCGACCTGTTCAAGAATCCCTTAGTGCGTTCGTCAGATGTTTCTTGCAACTGGAGCTTTAATCTTTCAATCTGAGTTGTTACTTTGCTTTGTTGAAGCAAAACGGTGTTTACTACCTCTATATCGGGCCTGGCAGTGGTTGATGCGTACTGGTTGAGTGCAACTGTCGCGTTAAAGGCCTTGATTCTTTCGTTGGGAGTACAATCCGCTTGCTTATCTAGCGGTTTCTGGGCCGCAAGTACGTCGGCAATAAAAGCGCGCTGCAATTCCTGTGCATCTAACTTGCCGGCTATTACCTCGGTCCCGGACTCGTTGATTAAAGTGAGCATCCGCAGACGCTCGTCTTGATCGGTTAGAGAATGAGCGAATATGAGATGCGCGCTGAGAGCACCTAGCGGGGTACCCTGATTGTCTCGTGCCACCATTTTTAGTGTCTCAATCAATTCTAAAGAGCTAAGTGGCTGCGAGCCCGTTTTCGACACTTCGCCGCCCAAACTCTCCTGTGCCCTGAGTTCCTCCAGGATCTTCGGCAATCTTGCACCGGCACCGTCGACCAGGGCGCGCATCTTCACAGCTGCTGGAACATTCTTGTCAGCGAGGATATCCTGCAACCTCGCGCCATATTCCATTCCGTCGATTGTTCCGCAGCGAAGAAGGGCATCGCCAAGCGCAACAACACGCACAGCACTCTCAGGCGTCTTCGAGTGCTCAAAATCGGCTTTCAACAAAGCTTCGATCTGCCACTTCTTCAGGGGCTTACCACCGACATTTTTCGCTTCCGCGCTCGAGATTATGTCGCTATCGACTACGCCATACTTGTCGCGCGACAGAAACAGCAAGGCTACACCTGCTGCTGCCCGCAAGTTTTTATCACCTTCTGTCAGTTCGCCGGTGGTTCTGAAATATTTGCTGAGCTCGTTCTTGAAACGGAGTTTGTCTGCCGGTGAGGTTTCAGGAGCCATGAGCTTCTGAGCCCGATCAAGGATGGAATTGATCTCTTTTGCTTTCTGGCTTGCAGGATTAATTCCCTCAAGAAGTGACCCTCGATATCCCTCCACGGTGCCCCTGGCTGCTTTCAACCTGTCAGGTTGGCTTGTGTCGAACATCCTCAGCCGATCGACTGCAGCAGACATAGTGCTTTCAGAGAACTCACCACCCAGTCGAAGCAGTTGCGCCCAATCCCTGACAGCATCATTCTTGCTCTTTGCCATCACCCCGTTGACCAGCGTGAGGTAGTCCTTACCAGACATCGCCCCTGGGTCGAAACTTCTCAGCAACGTAGCAAGTACCAGGTCGCTACCGTCGGGAGTGGCACCTTTTCCTTGCAGTGCCTCCAGGCGCACATCTATTGTCAGCTTCAACAGCATTCCCAGGTCTTCTCTGGTCACCTTCATTCCCGACCTGGTCACGCCGATCTCGCTCTGCAACTCGCCTGCCGCATTGCGCGAGAGCAACAGGAGTGAAGTCAATGCCGCTGCCTGAACGGAAGGATCCTTATCCAGAGTTCGAGCAAAGCGCGCCAGCAGCTCGCGGCGTTGACCATCTTTCACCGATTGAGTACTCTGGCGCGATTCGATATCAGCCAGTTCTTTCCAGGTCTCTTGGGCTCGCTTCAGCGTTTCATCCGTTACAAAACCGAGCAGCTCACGCTTGTAGTCTTGCAATTCCTGTTTTCGGGGACTGACACCGCCTGCAGTGACTCTGGTGTCAAGTCCGACCGGTTTCATAAACTCTTCAGTTCTGGTCATCATGTAATTGACGGCCGCCGATGGAGAAAACATGCGAGTCAAAGTCGTGTCAGTCGTCCCCGACAGTCTGGAGAAGTCGTGCACTTCACCAGCATTCAACGGACGGAATTGGCTCCCTGCCAAACTCGCACCGGTTAAAGACTGAATCAGTGCATCTCTGTCAACGGATAACTGAATCGGTGTGGTCTGCTCTTGTCCATTCTTCTTGTAGGTTATGGAGATGGTTTGCGTTGCAAGTTGATTTTTCAGCGCTCCATCCGCAAATCGCTCTCCCACCTTCAGCAATGCCAGTCTTGCTGCTGCGACTTTCTGAGGATCCTGTTTTTTTGTCCAGGAAGGAAAGCCCTT
>CAYTDR010001311.1:0-2176 GCA_964436185.1 uncultured Candidatus Obscuribacterales bacterium
TCGCAAACAGAGGGCGAGCTTGTTAAATGTGCTCCGTCTGCGTTGCGGCTTGACGGCGTGCCACCTCATCGATGGGCATCCTATGAGCTCACTGCCATTCTCAATCTCCTAGATCGACAAGATGAGTTCGACGTAATACACAACCACATGGGCTATTTACCCCTTCCTTTTCTGGATCGGTTCAGATGCCCGACAGTAAGCACCAATCACAACGGCATTGCCAGCTACGTCTCAGAAATTTATCTTGCTCACCGCCATCTTCCATACGTCGCCATAAGCGACGCCTACAGGCGCCAGAATTACGGGGACAATCTTAACTATGTAGACCGTGTATACAACGGCATCGACACAAATTCGTTCAACATCAAAAATGGAAATGGCACTACCAACGGTGCCAATAAAAAAGGTGACTATTTGCTCTTCGTCGGCAGATTGTCGCATGCAAAAGGAACCGCCGAAGCAATCGAGATCGCCAAGGCTGTGGGAATGCCGCTTATAATCGCGGGAAAAGTCGATCATGCCGATAAAGAATACTTTCACACCAAAGTCGAGCACCTTCTGGATAAGGATGGCGTCGAATACATTGGCGAAGTGGATCATTCACAGAAAGTCAAGTTGTACCACGGCGCAAAAGCTGTCCTCTGTCCAATCAACTTCGACGAACCGTTCGGTCTGGTTTTCGCCGAAGCAATGGCGGCTGGAACTCCGGTTGTAGCCAGGGACCGCGGTTCGGCCAGGGAGGTTCTCTCCGATGGTGAGACTGCAATTATCGGCACCTCAGTAGAAGAACTTGTCAGGCGTTTCCCTGAACTTGATAATATTGCTAGCGATGCCTGTATCGAAAGAGCAAGATCGCTATTTGATGTACAGCGAATGACGGATGATTATGAGAAAGTATACAAACGACTAATTGACGTCTTCGATCAAAAGAAGACAAGGGTGACGGCAAGCACAGGGAAAGTGCGTTGAACGCATTGACAAGAGATTATGTCTATCAGAAACAGCTCTACTAAAGAACTCTCGCACTTCATTCCGCATGAAGCTCTAGCCCGCTCCTTCAGTGGCAAGACCGGTTATTTCCTTATCCTCGACCGGGATGGAACGCTAGTCCCGATCGCTGACCGCCCAGAAGACGCAATCCTGAAACCGAGGAAGAAGGCTTTTCTACACCACCTCGTGACTACGCTTCCCGGACACACGGCTGTCGTAAGCGCACGCGGTCTTGGTTTTCTGAAGAACGACTTCAACTCGTTTCAAACCATTCTGGCAGGCAATTATGGGCTGGAGCTGTCCTTCCCGAACGGACTCACTTTCGTTCACCCAGAAGCGGAAAAGGTGAAGGATATTATCGCGGAGGTCCATTCGCAAATTTCCTCCTCGCTATGCGTGAGCGAAGACGTATTGTTGGATTATCACGTATTTTCGCTGTGTCTTCATTTTCACCAGGTGCCGGATCATCGGCTTAAAGCTGTCCATGAGGTGATGCTCGAACTGAGCCGAGAGCACGCGTCTCTCGTCTTCCGCCTTCTCCCGACCAGCTACGACATATTGCCAAGTTTCGCCTGGGACAAGGGCGAAGCACTCAACTTCATCGCCACTCAGCAGCCGGAGCTGTTGAACTATTTCCCAATCGCCATCGGAGATTCCGAGAACGATGAGCCGATGTTCAAATGGGCGAATGAACGAGGAGGGCTGTCCCTACGAGTCGGTGCAACCACCGACGGTACCGCCGCGGAACTGATTCTCGACAGCGAAGACGATGTCTACGTACTTCTGGAACGGCTGCTTGCAATAAGATCGGGCAGAGAGTTCGGCAGCCTCGCTTCCGGGTATTGATCGAATTGATCTTTAGACCGCTATCTGCAGCTATTGTTGTTATTTTTGCTTCCGGTTCAGCGGGTCGAGCAGACGACTCTTCAATCCTTCATCGCAGTGACGTCAATCAGCCAGGTCAAAGAGATGATGGCATGACGTCAGCTCGATTTAACACCCTCGAGCAAATCGCAGTCGAGCCAAAGGCAAACAAACAATCACTCATGACAAAACCAAACAAGTGACCGAGTTCGTTCTACACAAAGCCCATTCTATTGGTCGCGAATGAATATGGAAGAACAATCGTACCAAATCGAAATCGATCGGGAGTATATCGAGTGGTCACGGTCCTGGATCGAGCAAC
>CAYTDR010001312.1:0-2174 GCA_964436185.1 uncultured Candidatus Obscuribacterales bacterium
GTTTGAGGCTCTTTCAGTTTTCGAATTGCCCAGTACTCAGTCGGACCGGTATAGTTCGATTTAGAAACAAATCACCAGGCTGTAACGTTGTTTATACGAAGTTCTTGACTCCAGAAAACTACGACATGGATGGAGACATTTGAGCTGGGATTTAAAGACGATAGTTCCCAATGCTGATGGTGAGACTTCAGACATCCACCTAACTGCAGAATTCGATGTTGTTTGCTCCAGTCGTGAAGTTGTGCTTCGGTTGTGCCACTTGCGGCATCGCCACCTTGTTTCGGCAGCCAGCAATCAGTAGACGATACTTACCGTGACCGGAACAGTCGGACGTTAGGTCGCAATCGGTGCCAAAGCGATCAAAAGTCCCGACAAAGTCGAGCGATTAGTCTCCGATTTCCGTTGAGAGCACAGCATATTTCTGGCGGCGCTATTCTTGAAATGAACATCATCCATATCGAATGAAGGCGCACAACAGATGCACGCAACAACGAGATCTTCGAAAGACTCGTTAATCAGTTTATGCTCCACTCCCGGGGCAATACGAATCCAATCACCAGACTTGACTGGTTGGTGCACCCCATTTAGTTACAGCCGGCTCTCTTTTGAACATTAGTACCCTTGATACACATCGCGCTGCCTAGTCAGACTTTAGTTACCGGCCTGAATCCGGTTGGATCTCAATTTTTTCTATAGGATGAGATCTTGCCTTTGAGCATTTTCCAAAACATATCCTGACCCCATCATTCAGACCTCTTCCACGGATTGCCTGGCAGCTTGCTCACTACTTCGTCAAGCATAAAACTGGCCGCCGAATCGAAATCATACTCAACTCCATCGCGCAGAAGAGGCAGAATATCCTCTCGAAAGGCTGCGTCCTCTAGCTTCTTAAGGAGATTTTGCTCAAACTCCGCGCGGGATACTTTAAGCTCTTTGCGCTTCATGTATTGAATGAAACCGGCTACAACCTTGTCCTGATCAACCTCCAGCAAGGTGTTGCATAACCATGGGTCGAACAGATCACGTCCTTTCTTGCGCTGATAAAGCGCTCGAAGCTTTGTGCTGAGCAGCTCGTCCAGGGTGAAGGTCCTGATATCAGCCTTCCCCGAGAACCATTCCGACCTGACTTCAAGTGGTCGACTTTCGTATCCGTACACTGTGAAGGCTTCGACTGTATTAATTTCCAGCTTGAGGCGCATTGGTTTTCCCAGCGGTGGTTCGGCTGCGTATGAGTAATAAAATGTCACCCGTTCTTTGGATTGTTTGTATTGTGGCTTTCCAAGCCATTTGAGAGCGTTTCGTATCTTGGTCATAACAGACCCAATCGGCTCGGCACGAACTTGCACCAGGTCGATGTCCTCGGAGTAGCGACTCATTGTCGGCAGAAAGAGTTTGTTCAGTGCAGTGCCACCGCGAAAAGCCAGGCTGTCCGCAATCAATTTGTCTGAATACAAGTCGACAAGCGCTCGGGAGATGATCAGATCCTGCTCAACCTGGTCATCTCCAGTCCACGGAGCATGATTTTCTCGCCAATAGGTAAGCACTGCTTGCGGTATCATTCGTCTGGTTCAACCTGCTCGTTAATGTATAGGTTCCATTTTCTATTGAGTTCTGCGTTCTTGGAATCTATATCCGGTCTCAGGCTTGTTATCCGTGGAGACTGTGAACTCAGCCAATCATGTAGAAGATTAGCCAGCTTCGGTTTTTCCAAAATATTCAGAAGATATCCAAGTCTTTGCACGACGGCCAACTCGACGCCGCACTTTGCTGCCGCCACAAGACTGCGTCCGGTCATTCTTTCCGAAAGTTCCGAAAGCACGGTAGCGACGTTATCGTAGTAGCCGACGCTTTCATAATATCTCACCAGATCGAGTGCGGTGGCTTCGGGTGTTGATACCTTCATCAGTCCAGTCGGGGTGTTGCGGGTCTCTACTGGCGTTTCATGCACGTTCCACTTCTTGAAGAAGCGAATGCGATAGCGCGCAAGATGTATCGCTCTGTGTGGAGTGTCGCAGATCACTTGAAACTCTTGAGGGCGATGATGCGCTGCGCCGTACATTTCCGCTGCGCTGAGAAGACCGACATAGTATTCCGACTGCCAGTCTTTCATCAGCGCATCGATGAACCAAACTGGCGGCGGTGCTCCCGTTTTCATATATTGCTCGGGAACGACA
>CAYTDR010001313.1:0-2174 GCA_964436185.1 uncultured Candidatus Obscuribacterales bacterium
ATATGCTCCAATCGGCATCCCTCCACCGAGGGACTTACCATAACAAGTCAGATCTGGTTCGACTCCGTAAAGACTTTGTGCACCACCATAGGCGATTCGGAAGCCGGTCAAGACTTCATCGAAAATCAAGACGACTCCATATTTGGTGCACAAATCCCTTACTCCCTGCAGGAAACCTTCCTCGGGCGGAATCACACCCATCGATCCGGCAACTGGTTCCACGATAACCGCCGCAACCGTCCCGGCATTCTCTTCTAGAACCTCGTCGAGGGAGCCGAGGTCATTGAACTTGGCCAGCAAAGTCTTTTTAGCCAGTTCAGTCGGGATCCCTGCACTATGTGCTTGGGTGGCAGAGGCGAGAGTCGTGTCGCTGTGTCCATGATAACAACCTTCGAACATCACAATCGTGTCCTTACCCGTAAATCCGCGAGCCAGGCGCAAACTGCTCATAACCGCCTCGGTGCCCGAGTTGACAAAGCGAATCTTCTCGATCGAAGGCACGGTATCAACGATCTTTCTGGCCAGCTCAAGCTCCAGCTCATGTGGAGTGCCAAAGAGCGGTCCCTTCTTCAACACTTCCATACATCTGCTGACGACGAACTCCGGCGCATGTCCGAGAATTGCCGGTCCCCAGGCACCGACGTAATCAACGTAAGTGTTGCCGTCAACATCGACGACCTTCGATCCCTGTCCACGGTCGATGAAAATCGTGTGCCCGCCGACTTCATGAAAGGCTCGAAAGGGGCTGTTCACGCCACCAGGAATCAGCTCCTCTATTTCTTTGCTCAAACGCTCCGACTTGGGGGCATTAATTGTTCGCGATATTGCAATCGAACGCGGTAGCGTCATTCGCCATCTCCTCTGTGACAACAGCCTAGATGAATATTCTGCATGAGATTGGCAGATTCAGTACGGTTTTATCGCCTTCATGAAGCAATTAAAAGGCGGAGGGATGAAACATAAACTGCTTATTCAACCACGAATAATCCTGGCCATGCACTCTGCCAGTTTCTCCGGCGTGCAAACCATTATGTCCATACCGCTCTTTCTCAACTTCTTGGCAGTCGGCTTGCAATAAGCCGGTCTGGCATCATAGCCGAGAGCACCAAGTCCGATCATCTTAATCCCGCCATCATGCATCAACTTGACGATGTTGATCAGGTCGCCTTCAGGCCGCCCTTCATAGAAATCGGTGATCAACACAACTATAGTGCGTGACGGTTGCCGGACCAACTGGTAAGAATATTCCAACGCTTTGGTGATGTCTGTGCCACCGCCGAGATGAACGGACATCAGCACATCGACTGGCTGTCCGACCTGCTCGGACAGGTCGACGACTTCAGTGTCGAAAAGTACAAGCGAAGTGCGCACCGCCGGTAGTTCATAGAAAATCGACGCCATGATAGCGGAGAATATTGCCGACTCCAGCATCGAACCAGACTGATCTACAGTGACTATCACGTGCCATGGGCGTTTCTTGCGCTCTGCAGCAAAAAAGTACAGTCTATCCACGAGCAAGCATTGCTTGTCGTTGTCGAAATTCTTCAGATTGCGCCTTACTGTTGTCTTCAGGTCCAGGTTTCTGAATATCTTTCTTGGAGAATGACGATCCCTCCTCAGCGCACCGGTTATGGCTTTCTCTATTTGAACCTGCATCTTCTCCTTCAGGTCCTGGACAACCTTGTCAATCACCTTGCGAGCCAGGACGCGAGTGGTCGGATTGAGGAGGTCTTTGTATGTGAGAATTGTCTTGACCAGCTCGATATTCGGTTCTATTTTTTCCAAGAGTTCTGGCTTTTCAAGCAGATCTCTGATACCGCGCCTTTTAACAAGCTCCTTTTGCAAAACCTCTTTTGCTTGATTGGGAAACAACTCATTGACGCGATCTACCCACTCAGGAACCGTCAGTTGACTGGCGCCACTGCCGCCCCTTCGATCTTGAGGCGATATCGGTCTGCTACCGGCTCCGCTGCCTTCCTCAAACAGAAAACCTACCAGTTGCTCGGCTTTCGAGCACTTCGCATCCCCCTTGCAACTAATATTGAACTGCTCGGCGTCTTTGCCGAGAACCAATCTCCATCGAGCAAGATAATGGAGTTTGTCAGCATCATTGTTTGATGAGGTCATTGCAACAATTTACTCCTTCTCGCGCAGTACCTGGAATTAGCTCAATG
>CAYTDR010001314.1:0-2169 GCA_964436185.1 uncultured Candidatus Obscuribacterales bacterium
TGGTGGCGGTAATAGGGCTATTGCTCACGCTGCTCACATATTTAGGCTTCAACACCCTCGGCTTCGGTGGACTGCACAGCTACGGACAATTCAAATAGCTGATGCGGTGACGCGGTGTGTCCCCCTGCGATGGGAGGGCTTCGGTCCGTTCTCCAGCAATTCGATTGGGTTTTCGCTTCTGAACAATCAATCGGCGTCAAATCAATTGCTTTGACGCCAGCTTCCACAACCAAGTCCAATTGCATCTAAGCAGCTAACGGCAAACGCCATTAACTGCTTGAGAATATTAGAGTTCGAATAACCAGGGTTCAGCTCACATTCGTTATGGAAGCGAGGATTCCTCGCCGGGCACCCACAGCGCCTTTCGAAGCAAAGGACGGGCGGATTAGCCCTCCAGATAGTCCTTCAAGGGATCGCTCGCCTGCGACTGACGCAGGAATCTTAGCGCCTTGAGCTCAATCTGCCTGGTTCTCTCACGGGTGATTCCGACCAGCTTACCAACCTGCTCGAGCGTTCTCGGTTTGCCGTCGTTCAAACCGTATCGAAGTATGAGAACTTCGCGCTCTCTTGGTGTGAGGACCGAAAGCACTTTGCGAACATCATCAGACATCAAACTTTGAGCGGTTGAGTCTTCCGGTGTTCTGGCGCTCGAATCTTCGACCAATTCAGCAAGGGTATTATCGTCGTCCTCTCCATAAGGAGTGTCGAGAGAAAGTGGCGAGCGATTTGCTGCCAGGATCTCCTTCACTTTCCCGGGAGTGACACTCATCTCCTTCGCCAGCTCTTCAATCGACGGTCTGCGGTCTAACGATTGAGACAGCTTTCTTGTTGCTTTGCGAAGGTTGTTGATGGTTTCAACCATGTGCACCGGCACGCGAATAGTTCGAGACTTATCCGCCAATGCCCGTGTGATTCCTTGTCGAATCCACCAGGTTGCATAGGTCGAAAACTTGTAACCTCTTTCCGGATCGAACTTCTCGGCAGCTCGGATGAGACCGAGATTGCCTTCCTGGATGAGATCGAGGAACGGTAGTCCACGATTCTGGTATTTCTTAGCTACACTGACCACGAGGCGAAGATTGGCCTGAACCAGGATTTTCTTTGCGCTCTCATCTCCACGTGCGACTTTCCTCGCTAGTTCTATCTCTTCCGGCGCTGTCAAAAGCTTGACCCGACCGATAGCTCTGAGATAAAACTGAACCGGATCTTCGTTCAATCCGCGGCGTGACCTGAGATATGCCAGTTCATCGGCATCATCCATATCAGGCGTGTCTCCATATCTGGCTTCCACGTCGCCGTTGAACAATGCGCTGCTGAAAGCAGGCATAAAGTCGTCCAGGCTGACATCGTCAGTGAGCTGTGCGTATGTGTTTGTTGCTCTTCTTGCCATTTATATCCTGTAGTTGCTTACTACTGCTTGGGGGTACAGAAATGTTGGCTGGCGGTCGACAGCCGTACTAAAGAGTCGCCCCACTCCACGAGGAGTGGTCGATTTTTATGCTCAAGCCCACTTCTGAGGGTGACGCCCCTCCCTATTAAAATGTTCCAACCTTGTACTTGATAACAGGGTTTTCCCTAGATCTAATTTTCAACTCGTTACCAAAATATCGAAGACCTTGGGAAGGAAAACAGGTGTAGGATCTTGAGAGATCGATCGGGCTGCAATATGTAAAAAACTCGATCCATGGGCGGGGACCAAAGGATGAACGGAAAAACGCGACTTTCTGAAGCGCTGGCGGCTAGTCCGGAAATTCTGGAATATGTCATCAGTTTGAATCCTCACGACTTCAACCGACTGCGGAACCCTCTTTTGAGAAAGGTCATGCCTCCACGCATCAACCTTCGGCGGGTGGCGGTGATGACAGGCATCCCGGAGCAGGATTTCGTAGACAAAATCAATCAGCTTGCTGGTCTCCCACAAGAGTCAGCCCATGATGGCGCTGGAGAAGTAGACGAACTTCCCGCATCCTTTTCAGAACCGCCGGAATGGCTCACCGGCGCTGATGAAGAGAAGATTCGCTGGGTGGATGTCCTATCGATTGATAATCAGTCCGGCGATCCGATGCCCCCAATCAATGTCGCTATCAACACGAGCGAGCCTGGAGACATAATCGGCATCAAACACCGGTGGGAACCTCAGCCATTCTATGATATCTGGCATACTCGCGG
>CAYTDR010001315.1:0-2166 GCA_964436185.1 uncultured Candidatus Obscuribacterales bacterium
ACCACCAGGAGAAGTGAGTTGATTGCCTCGGTTGTCTTTAACGGACACGGGTTTACCGTCTTTATACTCGATGCGAATTGCTGCATGACTCGAGGGATGTGAGACATATTTGATTCCATCCGGACCTCTTTCTGTGCATACGCCATTTCTCTTGTCGTAAGAGCTGATGAACTTGCCGTCGCTGTCTCTTGCGATGTCGGAGGTATCTCCGTTGGCGCGTTTGGCCGTGGTGAAGTGTGCATCCTTTGTGCCCATGCCCCTGAATGTCAGGGTGGTTCCATCGGTTATCATGTCAACATTCAACCAGGAGTCATGGCGTTCGAATCGCAGTCCCATACCGGCGTATTCCGTTGCCAGCTCTGCTGCGGATTTGCCCTGGTTGAGCAGTACAAACCCCTGGACCAGAGACTCACGAGTCAATGCAGGTACGTCTTTACCTGCCGGGGTTTTGCCGGACTCGAACATCTTTCTCATGGCAGAGAGCATCTCTTTGCGCTGAGGCGAATCCTGCGGCAGGTCTTTGAGGGCATGAATCACGTCAGGATTGAGATTCTCTAGGATGGCAGAGCGATCTTTGGCGGTCCATGTGTCGGCTCTTGCTACCAGCTTTTTCAGCTCAACCTCTCGCTCTTTAGGTGAGAGCTTTGCCGCGAAGAGTTCGTCGGTCGACACGCCTCGTTTTCCAGCCGCTTCACCAGGTTTGGCACTTCTGTCGGAAGCGTCCGTGTCCTTGCGCAGCTCCTTGATAGCTCGATCCCACTGCTGGGCGCCCTTCGGCTGACCGTCTTGCCCCTGGTCCAGGAGCAGCCCCAGTGTTGACAGTTTTCCATTCGGACTGCGCAATAGCTCGGCGAATCTTTCCATGGAAAGTTTGCCTGCTCGGGCAAATTCCTTGAACACCTCTGAATTTTTGTCCAGAGGGCGGCCGTTGACGAGAATATCGGTGGGCTCGATTGTATCGCCTATCCGGGCCTTGATCTGTATGTTGACAGGCGGTTTGCCGCCGGTTTCACCTCGTTTCAGAGAGAGAACTGCGGTGTCACCGTCCACGGTAATGGTCTGCTCCTGATTGACGGGCTGCTTGGACGTCACACGGCAGGTGGCACCGCCTTCGGTGCGTTCTACTTCCATCACGCTGGATGGCGCGGTTGAATCCGACTTGAATAGACTGGTCGTAGTTAGCTTTTTCTCTCCGCTTTCAGTGGTGCTCGATTCGAACCGAGCCGCCGGCCGCTTAGCTCGCATGTCACCTGGTGTTGGATAGATTTCCGCCTTGATGTCGCCACCCTTCTCTGCGGAAACCTTGATGATTGGCTTTGACGGATCGGCGCTGTCGGGATCGACGGGCTTACCATCGAGCCCTATGTGCGATTCGATTCGCTCCGTTTTCGGCTCGGTTGCCGTCGTTGTTGCTTTCCAGTGGTCCAGTGTCTCGAAAAGGAGTCGAGTATAAGCCTCATCCTCCGAGTTATCGCCATCGGCTACATCCAGCCTTCTCTCAGCAACGTCTGTCATTCCGCCTCCAGCTCAGCGAATGACCAGTATCGCTCTCGAAAGTCGTCACCCTGTGCATGAATGCCCCCAATCAGGCACAGAAGAGAAGCTCGTTTGATTTCTGGTAATTCGCCAGGTCCACCCAGCAATCGAACTTTACGCAAAATTCTTTGCAAATTCTTGGCACCGGCGTTGTCTTGCAATTTTTGCTAGTTCCGGTCAACCTTTTCGGCAAGATAGCGCGGCGAACATCCCTCAAATATCGGCGACTGAAACTGTCGCCTAACAGCCTCCAGCTCGCCTCACAACGTTTTAGGAGAGTCCTCATTTTGCCGTTTTCATACTATCCTCTATCGTATTACGATTTTCAAAAAACATAGGAGAAGTCCCAGTTTAATCGCGACCGACCGAGCGCCTACACGCTCGGTCATTGTGAGCAGACGTTTCTCGTCGACTACTTCAATCCTTCTTCGGCGTACGGCTGGTGCCGACATCGAAGAGCATGAGCAAACCGATGATCAAGACGGCGACGAACAGCGGAACCAGCAGTCCGAGGAGGAGCTTACTCTTGAGCTCGTCCATACCCAAGAACGGAATAGCGGCGAGGTAACAGCTCATGATTTCCTGGGGTAGGCGTTCGATGCGGAGGGCTGCAAAAGGCCGGCGGAGGAG
>CAYTDR010001316.1:0-2166 GCA_964436185.1 uncultured Candidatus Obscuribacterales bacterium
TTGAGAGATATTGACCTTGTACTTCAATAGAAGCTTGATCGGCTCATCCAGACCAGGAACAGAGACCTTTCTGATATTCAATTGATGAGTCGTCGAATGTTCCAGCAACGAAGCGAGCTCGTGGAGCAATGAGATTGCTTTGCCTCGAGTTGCATAGTCATCGAGCGCGGACAAAAGAGTTTCGAGGTTTGCTAGAAGCTCATCGTCTTTAGACTGAATGAAGTCTTCTGCCAGTGGGAGTGTAGCTTTGCGGGACGTGTCG
This sequence comes from uncultured Candidatus Obscuribacterales bacterium, assembly GCA_964436185.1. Lineage (GTDB taxonomy): Bacteria > Cyanobacteriota > Vampirovibrionia > Obscuribacterales > Obscuribacteraceae > CAYTDR01. The sequence goes on from CAYTDR010001316.1 coordinate 263, forward strand.
GTTGCGGTTTTTTGTTTTTCAATCATTGCCAAAAGAAGATCGTTACTAGGGTTCCTCTTTAAGTGCTGGTTGCGCAGGAGCGAAAACAGCGACAGTCCCTTACTATACTAGAGATGTCGAGAGAGTGATCGATTAATCGAAGGCCTTGTCCGCAGCGTTCTCACGGTTGTCGATTAAGTATGGTCAGGCGCTGTTTTCTGCTCTTTGGACTCGATTTCCATGTTGTAGTCGTTAACGAAGAAGTACCTCTGCGCTTCTCTTGGCAGTTTGTCGACAGCGTTGGCCTTTTGGAAAAATATCCAATGGTTGCGCACTACTCGGTTCCCTAATTTGCAGATCATTGTTTTATCCTGCCAATAGCTTCGAAACAAGCGAGTAGAATATAACTCTCGAAGGATGCATTGGATAATATGGAGTTGAATGGAGCGGCAGGAGTCTTCACTTGATGATGAATCTGTTCTTGGCAGGATTAAAGGGAACGGGTTGGTAACAGGTGAATAAGTCGGCGAAGTCGCGCCGGAGGTGGAGCAAGGCAATTTAGATCGATGTGGTTGTTGATAAATCATCTGACAGCGAGGCGCCCGTATCATGCGAACAAAATCCCTTTCTACCCACACACTTTTCGCCGCGATTTTCTCGTTGCTAATCGGTTTGTATCCGAGCTTTCCGGCTCGAGCCGGTTATGTGAAGGAGGGTGTCAAAGACGCCGAAGGCGGCGTAAAGAAGGCCGCCAAAGTCACAGAAGGCGGTGTGGAGAAAGCCGGCAAAGTCACGGAGGGCGGCGTGAAGAAAGCTGCCCGAGTTACCGAAGGTGGAGCTAAGAAAGGAATCAAGGAAACAAAAGGCGGAGTGAAGAAGGCATACAAGGAAAGCAGCGGTTTCGTGGACAAAGGCGTCAAGGAGACCAAGTATGGCGTTGATAAAGGTGTAACCGAGACCAAAGGCGGCATAAGGAAAGGAATGAAAGAGACGAAGAAGTTTTTCAAGAAAGTATTCTAATTGTTCGGCAGCAGTCGGAAGCTGTAATATAAATGAACGTCGTCTTTCTTCGTTGGTTTTAGTTTATTGCAGACGAACGTGAGCTCGCGGCCATTCAACCGGGGTTCACTCGGACCTTCGTAAAGAACAGTACCAACAGGCAGCTTCGACCACACAATGCGTTGCGGATCGCCTACCTCACTCAACTTTTTCAGCCGAAGAGGCGCAGGAGAAGCGTCTTTAGCGAACGTTGCCACTATTGTCGCTTTGCCGATCGGTCCATGCCATGAAGAACCAGTATGCAACGTGTAGTAGGTCTGTTTGTATAGACCGTTTTCGTTGGTGACCTGAGCTCCTGGTGGCAGCGTGTACATGTCACGAATGACTGTGTCGCTCTTGCCCTTGAACGTAACTGTTTTCTCGTGCCAGAAAAGCTCGCGACTGTCGGTAGAAATCAGCCGGGTCGGAACTTTCTTTCCGTTCACGTAAGACACATAAGTTGTAAATGCAGCTTTAGTCAGCTTCTTAGGCAGCTCTTCACCCTGGTACGGCTCCGCTGCACCAGAGCCCTGGTCTGGAAATCCCATGCGAACTTTGCATGTCGGTCCGTTGTTGTGGAACACGAAGTTGCAATCGACCTTGATATCATTCTCTCCAATGAGCATGCGAACGATTTCGCTTTTCATCGCTACTGTAGCATGTCCTTTCAGAAGTTTGGGGGAGCCACCAAAGCTGATACCGCCGTCATCTGCCATAACCGGTGGTGTCAGGCACCAGATCGGCAGCTCAAAAATGAGAGTCATAATCATTAGTTTCGAGATTCTCATATGAGGGTATTGCTCCTGTTGTATTCGAGTTCGTGAGAACATTGGCTGAGATCGCATTCTATCTGATCAATACTGCTTCAATAACACATCCCGGGCCAA
>CAYTDR010001317.1:0-2160 GCA_964436185.1 uncultured Candidatus Obscuribacterales bacterium
GCCGGGCGGCGAAGTCGGGCACCGGGAAAATAGTTGGCCGATGCAAAACGGCACCCAATCCGCGAGTGAATTGATCATTGGTCACCGCATGCGGTGCCACAAGGTTCACTGGTCCTTCTATAGCATCATCGGTGAGACAATGGAGTATCGCTCCTGCTACGTCATCGATGGCTATCCAGCTCATATATTGCTTGCCGCTGCCTATTTTCCCCCCCGCACCCATCTGGAAGGGCGGCAACATTTTCGCCAGTGCCCCACCACGAGGTGAAAGCACGACGCCTATCCGGGCGTTGACGACTCTCACTCCCGCGGCACGCGCTGCGTCAGCAGAAGCCTCCCAGTCAACGCATAGCTCACTCAGGAAGCCCTCACCCGAACTGTCAGATTCGTCGACAGCACTGTCGCCTCGATCGCCATAAAATCCAATTGCAGACGCGCATACCAGAACGCGCGGCGGATTCTTCATTTTGGCAATACACTCACTTAGTGCTCTGGTGCCCTCGATTCGACTGTCGCGAATGGCACGCTTCTTCTCGTCCGTCCATCGACCGGACGCGATACTCTCTCCAGCCAGATGTACCACCGCATCAACGCCTTGCAAATGCGTATCAGCGTCCCACTCCGAAGATGCCGACCATTCAATGTCTGTTTTTCCTGCTTCTTTGCCGTCGTTGCCTCTACGGACCATTCTCCGTACCTGGTGCCCTCGTGTCGTCAAAAGAGGAACCAGTGTCGATCCGATCAATCCATGTGATCCGGTAATTGCCACCTGCATACATTTTTCCTCTTGTCCTTCCAAGGCCACTTGATGCGTCAAGATGTCCTCGCGATAATTAAACATTCGCCGTAGTTCTTCCTTGATCAGGAAGCCGGGCAGCCAGGGCAGAGGTAGCTGCGGAAGCTGAAACTCGATAGTGTCTTCGAGGACACAGCCACCGTTACTCTGTGCAGTGAACTTGTGTGTATGAGTCCAACTTTCGAACGGACCGCTTATCTGCACATCTTTAAACTGCTCCCCGCGTATGTAGTCTCGATGCATCAATCGCCAACGCACATTCAATGGTGCGCGACCGATTGACAATAAAACCTCGCCACCATCGAGAATGCCACCGGTTCGTTCCACCACCTCGACATCAACCCAGGGTGGGCTGAGTGACTCAAAGGCCCCGGGTCGCTCGTGCCAGGCGAAGACCGCCGATGGGTCTGCTTTCAGCCGAGTTTTGAATTGGAAAAATTCGCTCTTCATGCTGCCCTCCAAATCAGTCTTGATCAGCATCCCCTGTTTGGTGCACTCATGCCTATCTGTGTCCTTATTCATTATTTGCATCCAAAGGTGAACATTGGGTGAACGCCTTCCGCTGAGGTAAAAGTAGTAGAATGACTGTCGAATTGGCCAACTTGATCGCTTACACGAGAACCCAAATACCAGTCAATTTGACATTGCCGTACTGCGGTCTCGATGATGCATTGACCTGAACCACTATAAAGTGGTAAGCCTATTAATCAGCGAACTATCAGAGTGATACCATGCCGGACAAGCAACGCGAACCGGGTGTTCTAAATCCTCAAGACCTGCTCGATGCGTTTATGAAATCGGGCGAACGAATGAGTGTATTGCATCGTGCCGTTGAATCGGCGCGCAACGGGATTGTCATCACGGATCCAAATAGTCCTGATAACGTCATCGTATATACGAACACTGCCTTTCTCGAGTTGACAGGTTATTCGCTAAATGAAGTGATTGGTAGCAACTGTCGTTTCTTGCAAGGAATGGATCGCGATCAGCCGCAATTAACCACGGTTCGCAAAGCATTGCAGGAAGCGGTTCCATGCATGGAGGTTCTGCGCAACTATAAAAAAGATGGCACCATGTTCTTCAATGAACTCAGCCTTGCTCCTGTATTCGACAACGGAGGGGCGCTAATTTACTTCATCGGCGTGCAGAACGACATCACAGCGCGCAAGGAGCAGGAGAAGCGAGTCTCCGAATTCTATTCGATGGTCTCCCACGAGTTGCGTACACCGCTCAGTTCCATTCGTGCTTCGTTGGATCTCGTCAGCGACGGAAGTGCCGGCCGAATCCCTGATTCTGCCAAGCGTCTCATTCAGATTGCCAATCAAAATGCAGAACGGCTGTCGAAACTGGTGGACGATATTCTC
>CAYTDR010001318.1:0-2146 GCA_964436185.1 uncultured Candidatus Obscuribacterales bacterium
TGCGGAGCTGCTCATAGGGTACGGTTCGATCAGACTGAAGGAGCAGGTTGCCCATGCGAGCAACCGGATCTTGCTCAGGCGAACAACGTCCGTGACCGTTCGATTTATCAAACCCCTTTACTGGCGAGCGGGCCAGAAGGAAGGAGCGCAAGACGCCTTTGTCGACCAGCGACACTTTCTGTGCCGGCACACCTTCGTCATCGTATTTGTAGTATCCGTTGAGGTGTAATCCGCCCATGAGATCGATTGTCGGATCGTCGATGATGCTAATAAACGTGGGCATGACTCTCTGTCCGATCTGCTTGGTGAAAGTTCGACCTTCCTTTTCGTCTTTCTGTCGATGACCCTCCATGCGGTGCCCGAACACTTCATGCATGAACACGCCCGCGGCTCTCTGATTCAGAATAGCTGGACCTGCGTATGGTTCCGCCTTTGGTGCCTTACTCAGCTTGACCAGCTTTTCTGCCACGCCCCGAACCAGTTTCTCTAGAGCCTGCGAATCTGGCAACTCATCAATTACGATGGCATTTGCGTCGTCGTACAGCCACAGATCCATGCCGTCTTCGGCGCGTGCTTGGGCGGTTGTGTAGATTCTATAGTCAGTCCTTGAATCCTTGATTTTGGTTCCTTCCGTGTTTACGAGATAACGTTTCGCCCTCGTCGCGGAAAAGGTCACCTGTGAATCGTAGACTTGAGGATATTCCTTGAAAATAGCGGATAGACGTTTCGTCTCCTTCGTCCACTTGTCGAGATCGACATTCAGTTCCTTGATGTCTTCCGTATGTGTTTGCGAACTCTCCAAAGAAAAGTCGTCCGACCTGTCCTCTTCGTCTACGTTGACTTCTTTATTGGCTTGCACTTTAGCAAACTGCTCTTGACCTTTTTGAAAAGCCTGATCTGTCTGCAGCCAGATTGCATGCCGTAGAGCCATCTCATTGTCTTCGAGAGGCACATATACCGTGCTGCCGGCGCTGGATCGCGAGAAGTTGAAGAAACCGGTCGATCGAACCTTATGTGTATTGTCTACTTTGTGCGAGCCCACTCGGAGATCGACATTGAGAACGCGCGAATGTGATGGCTCGACACTGCCATTGAGCGCACCATATTCTGCTGTTATATATACGGAGTTGAGATCGTAGAGACGGTATCCGATGTAATAAACTGGCGCTTCACCTGCGTTTTTCAACTTTGGAAACGATCGTTCTAGCTCTTTGTCAAGTGCGTTCATCACATCATCGTCAGATGCGCGAACGGGACAAGTTCCATTTACTAGTAAAACCAAGGCGAGAAAGAGTACTCGACAAACCGTCGCTAACTTCATTAAACATCCTTTCCATTACTACGTTGCGTTAGGACCGGCTCAGTAGAACGCTTTCTGGGTTCGATCAACAACCGTCTTTCCTGGCAAGAGTAGAGCTGCGCTACCAAAATGCTGCTAAGCACCTATTGAATCAAGAATCCAAACCAATTGCCATATCTTTGAATCTTCTGATGTGAATTGCCTTTCGCCATACATTCATATAAAGGAAGGCACGCGGAGCTCAATTCGTTCCAACCTTCCATCCCAGGTATCGTTTCGACAATCTCTACTTTTATAGTTGTTCGTTTCTCGATTCTCTAATGAATAATGTTTGGCTTCTGTCTTGAGAACGAACATACATATAGTTTGCGAATGGCAACGCACGGTAAAGCGCTAAGCCCTCAGCTCAACCTGCTTTCAAAATTGTTTTGCTTTTTTTCTTTACGGCTGGATAGTCCGGATTCAATTCTCATGCGACTTTCGCTCGAAACATACGCAGTTTCGATAAGGTAACAACGGGAATTCACAATTCTTCACAAGCCTCCTATTATCGTTGTATGACCGATTCACAAAGACCTGCTGGAGGCACCCAAGCGATGTCGAGTAACCAACCGAAATCTGCAGCAAATGCGATTGTTACAACCGCCCTTTCAAACACAGGCAACTCCTTGTATCAATTGCCCGTCGGTCAGCTTTTGGTGGACGCTCAGATCATCACCAACGAGCAAATGCGCCACGCTTTCGAAATGGCGGAAAGATTCAACCAACCGCTCGGCAAAGTGTTCGCTTCCATGGGGATCCTCAACCAGGATGGCAGTGAGAAGGCACTAGCAGCGCAATCTATGA
>CAYTDR010001319.1:0-2145 GCA_964436185.1 uncultured Candidatus Obscuribacterales bacterium
CCAGCTTCCACTCGACGGAATGAGCGCCTCTATCGTCAAAGAGCTTCTCGTGCCGAGCGACGAGTATTCGGTTGTGTTCGAGAAATTCGATAACAGAAGCAAGAGACCGCTCTATAGTATCGTTGCGTTTGCGCCGTTGCGTCACATCGAGATCAAAGAGAATGTTGCCATCACTCGAGATTACATGGTCGATGTGCAGCATGAACGAATCGTTGATTGTCCTTTCGCCTGCATCCAGCAGGAGTTGGACGACATCGAAGCAATTATCGATCTGACAGCAATCCCCGAGAGAGTACGTTTTGCTGCGGGATTCATCGGCTACTTAGGTTACGGAATGGTTCGGCAGATTGAGTCGATATCGGCACCATCCGAAGATCCATTCGATATACCTAATGCTAAATTGATCTTTCCTTCTACAGTCGTCTATCTGGATCATCAGAACCGATCGATAGACATCATTTCGCACAAGGGAGCGTTTCATTTAGAGGAAATTCAATCAATTCTTACCAGCGAGAAGGTCGCCCAGCTCAAGGAAAAAGAGGCGTCGAAGAACAGCCTGTTAAAATCGCATTTCCAAAACGTTAGCTCGTTAACTGCGTTGGAACTATCTAGTGAGCTGGAGCAGTCCATCAGCGAAGATGAGTTTAAGGAGAAAGTTCAGACTGCCAAAGAACACATCGTTCGTGGTGACATATTTCAGATCGTTCTCTCGCATAGAATGTCCACACCGGCGACGGTGAAACCTCAAGATCTGTTCGATTGTCTTGGTGTCGTCACACCGTCGACCTACAGATACATTTTTGATTTCGGGGATCTTCAGTATGTCGGTGCCTCTCCTGAGAAAATGGTCTGTTTGGAGGACGGTGAGATGAGTCTCTGTGCATTGGCCGGCACAAGACCGAGAGGAAGGAACGCCGAAGAAGATGATGCTCAGCGACAATCTCTTGTGTCATGCGAAAAGGAGCGAGCCGAGCACCTGATGCTTGTCGATCTGGCCCGCAATGACCTGGGCAAGGTTTGTGCTCCGGGATCGATTCGCGTCGGACCAATTGCGCAGGTTCTCGAGTACGCCAATGTCATGCATCTGGGCACCGAGATCGTCGGACGCCTGGAAGATGGTTCCGCCGTAGCCGAGATAGTCAAAGCATGTTTCCCTAGAGGAACTGTCTCAGGCGCACCCAAAGTTCGAGCCATGCAGTTGATCGCCAAGCTCGAGCGAGAGGAGCGCGGAATTTATGCTGGAGCGGTCGGTTTCTTGGATACGCGCCGGCAGGTCGAGACCGCCATCGCGATTCGATCGGCACTCTTTGCGGGCGACTACATACATGTAAACGCTGGAGCAGGCGTTGTCTATGACTCCACGCCTGATGGCGAATACCAGGAGACCATAAACAAGGCAGCATCCATCACTCGACCGATAAAAGTGGCGGAATGCCTCAGTGAGACCTTTGGCGCGCAGCTCCCTGATGCCGCCGGTCATGGTGGCAGGAACTATCAATCGGGGAGGAGATAATCATGATTAAGTTGCAAGAACGGGAAGCGGATAAAGATGTTTACGCGGGCAAACCGCTCCTGGTAATCGATAACTACGACTCGTTTACATACAACCTGGTTCAACTGCTGCGTGGCATGACGAGTCGAGAAGTCCTGGTCAAGCGCAACGACCGGATCAACATTTCAGAGGTTGTTGAGTTGAGTCCGTCAGGAATTGTCATATCTCCCGGTCCAGGTCATCCGGCGAATCAGTCGGACTTCGGCATCTCGAGCGAGACGATCAAGAATCAGGCGTCGCTGGCTTGTCCTATCCTGGGTGTCTGCCTGGGGCATCAAGGAATCGCCCATGTATTCGGTGCACGCATTGAGAGTGCCGGCAAAATTATGCATGGAAAGACGAGCACGCTCGATCTGGTCGAGTCCTCGCCTCTCTGGAAAGGGCTCCCGAACTCAATCGAGGTGATGCGTTACCATTCTCTTGCCGTGGCTGACCATGACTTGCCCGATTGCTTGCGCGTTACGGCAAGAGACAAAGAGACCGGATCGATTATGGCGATTGAGCACAAGACACAACCAATTTTTGGTCTACAGTTTCATCCCGAGTCTATTGCAACCTCACGAGGCAGCACCATTGTTTCCAACTTCCTCTCG
>CAYTDR010001320.1:0-2145 GCA_964436185.1 uncultured Candidatus Obscuribacterales bacterium
GCCGAACGATGCAGACGTAAGTTCGTTAAGTACCTGAGAACGCACTTTCAGCAGGTCATTCTCAATGGCTATCATCTCGCCGATGATACGCCTGATCTCGTCCATCTTCTGGATGCCGACATTTGAGCGCAGCACTTGCAGAGCCTCATCGCCGCGATTTGCTCGTCGAAGCTCGATAGTCTTGTCGAGGATGGCAATCTTCTCGTCAGTAAGCCGCGTCAGATGCTCCAGCCGTCCCTGCTGGCCGTTGTTGTCGCGCATCAAGTTTTTCAATTCACTGATGAGCTGATCGACCTTGATTGAGGCAAGCTTGTTGGGCTCCAGATATTTGAAGTCACCAGTCAGCAAAAAGCCACGCTGGCCGGTTTCTGCATCCTTTACCACGGAAAGCACTCGCTCCAGTCTGTTCAACACCTCATAGGTATGAACAACCATCTTTCGGCTCTCCAGTTGATTTTGACGAGCATGCAGTGTTAGAGCGGTAGACACTGCAAGGGTGAAGATAACCAGGCATACGCCAGCTGAAATCTTGCTCGCCGCTGAGAGTTTCATGCGGAACCAATAATTTCGTAAATTTGCTCAGGCAGTTTCATGGGATCGAATGGCTTGCTTATTACCCCGGCAGCGCCTATTTCTCGGTAGAGATCAGTCTCCTGCGTCAATACTTTGGCGGTCATAAAGATGACGATGGGAGTGTCCGTTTCGTACAGTTTTTTTATCTGCTCGAAGAGGGTCACACCATCCATGTCAGGCATCATCACGTCAAGCAAAATCAGATCAGGACGTTCGTCTTTGACAATACCGAGCGCCTCTCGCCCCGAGGCTGCCTGTAAAATCTTCCAGCCGGTCAATCCTTCAAGACTCATCTCCGTAATCAGGCGAATGTTGTCATCGTCATCCACCATCAAAACTTTTTCTACTTTGGCTCTCATTCTGCCCCCAGCGCACAGGCCGCGTACGTTCACAGCCAACTCTGTTATTCCCAGCTCGCATAGAGAAGGTTAACTCTTGAACGATAGCTCCTTTCTTTAGCACATTCTATTAAATTCATGCAGTGCACATGACCCCCAAAAGGGTTACTCAAATGGGTCACTAGACAATCCTGAAGCCATTCCGCGGGCAATGCCATATATTCGCGAATTTGGGTTGAATCAGCGGTGCGAACCAGGATTTCCCAACTTTTTCCTGGTTATGTCCCATAACGTGGGACAGCAATGAGCAACAGGATCGCATCCTATTTGATGGCCTCACCCCTTGGTCCTATCGAGTGATTTTTCTGACCGTGGATTCCAGGTAGTATCAGGGAACATTTAATAAAACTGACTGACAACCGTTTATCTGCTTAGCCGATGCAGAATCACATTCTGGTTGCTCATCGACTCTGGCATCGACCTAAGACCAGTTTAGTTGAATAACGCACCAAACACTCCAAATCACGAGCCAGTGGGCAGCACAAACGACCTTGCCGTCGGCTCGACTGCCTTCGACAAATACGAGATAATTTCATTCATCTCCGCTGGTGCCAAAGGACGTGTCTATAAGGCGAGGGACACGATACTCAACAATGTGGTGGCGTTGAAGGTCCTGATCACGGACAAGAGGAACGAACGCGCGCTCATTCGCTTTCAGAGCGAAGCAAGGATGTCCTCCAAACTCAATCATCAAAACATTGCCACCATTTATGACTTCGGTCTTTTCCGTGGAACTCCGTATATCTCCATGGAGTACGTAGAAGGTGAGTCGCTGGAGGCGATTCTTCAACGGCAGGGAACCCTGTCACTGCCTGACTTTGTCGACATCTTTATACAGGTTTGCGAAGCGCTTATTCATGCACACAAACATGGAGTTGTTCACCGCGACATCAAGCCCGACAACATCGTCATCAGCGAGGAAGCTGATGGTCAGAAACAGGCGAAGGTACTTGACTTTGGTGTAGCGAAGAAAATCGATGCGCTTGTCGAACAAGTCGGAAAATTGACTCCGACAGGAGAACTCGTCGGAAGCCCGCTTTACATGAGCCCTGAGCAGTCGCAAGGCATAGCGGTGACATCAAAGTCAGACAACTACTCGCTCGGCTGCGTGATGTGGCAGTGCCTGGCAGGCAGGCCCGTCTTCTACAAAGACACAGCCATGGACACAATTATC
>CAYTDR010001321.1:0-2144 GCA_964436185.1 uncultured Candidatus Obscuribacterales bacterium
TCGACGTGGCGACTGGCACGGCCCCTTTAGGCGGAACCATTACCGTCATATCCATCGCCTGAGACTCTAAAACGCTCATCTGTCCCGGCTTTTTGAAGATTTTCACGACAATGACGCACACAACTGTGACAACTACAAGGGTGACGATGCCCCAGAAGTTCTTTTTGAAAAATGTTATGAAATTGCCGTTGCTGTGTTGTTCACCATGCGGTTCTTCTGGCATCACTTCGTCTCCGCATGTTGCTGGCTAACTGGCTCTGGAGTCTCGACAATGCTTTTCACTCTCAGAAGGCCAGCTTGAACTGAGCCGTCAACTCGGACGAAGAAGCCATGGTTGCGCTTACTATTTCGTAGGACTTTTATTGCAAGTTTGCTGCCGTGTTTGTCCAAGTCGAACCAGTTGGGTGAGACGTACAATGTGTAGCCATTTCGCCTGCAATTCTCCATCAAGGCACAGTCCTTTGTGTGATGCTTGATGAAATCTTCTGGATGACTGTCCTGACGAACAGAATCGGCGCACTGCTTATCAACTAAGTAACCTTGAAACGTTGATGACTTGTTTTTCGCAGTGGACGCAGTTGAAAGCGCGAGCGCAATGATTGCGACATTCGACAAAACGAGCAATGCTCTTTTAAATTGCATAACACCTTCCTTGATGAAGTCAGCGACTGCACCAAATCTGTTCAGTTCCAACCCAAGCTAGCACCACTTTGGACGTCATTGTTTGCGCGTAGATTCGCGCAAACAACACGCCGCTTAGTTGATGCTCAGCGAACTGGATTCAGATTAGGAAAGTACGTTTGAACAAGTATGTTTTACTCGTGCCCATCCCGACCAAGCGCGGTGGAGCGCGATTCATCTGGGCAATTTTCTGGGCTGGAGCGCTGGTACCTAAGGCAGAAAGCCAATCTGAAAGGACCAACTTTAGGAATAGCTTGCTGCTCTCCGGCAAGATGCTAATGCTGCTCGCCAGTCCTGCCGTAAATTTGCCTGTCATGCCACAGCAGGCATTGCGCTTGCAAATTCCAGTATTGTCACTTTGGCAGCAGTAAATTTTGCTTTGCCGCTTGCAACATGCGTGAAGTGATGAATCTGTCTTTGCAACCGCCTCGCTACAAACGCAGCCGTCTCGCGGTGTTGTATAGAACATCGCAAAAACCATCAGTAGAAGCGTAAGTAATTTTTTCACCGAGACCTTAAGGCCGCTCTTCAGCCCGGATTTAATCATAAGATGCCAGCTGCCGCCAGTCAGATTCCAAGATTGCTTTCCACTTATCGTGTCCAGGCCATTGCACTGGACATTCTTAATTTCTACTCATCCTGTGAAGCAAATAAGTCACAATTTGCAGGAGCCCGTCAGAGGCTCTGACTCGTCTCACAGTGTCGCCTTTAGCATGGCTCATCTAGAAGCTGACGAACACTTCTCTCCTAATTATGGAGCACATATTGTTTCAACGTTCGCCAAACTCAGCGAGAGATCTTTTCAACACAGAACAGGCGGACGAAATAAAAATCGCAGCAATCACGGCGCCAACGAGCAAGTCGGGCCATTTAGACAAAGTAATTGCTGTAAGACCGGCTGCGGCTATCACACCAGTATTGGCAATAAGGTCATTGCGCGAACATGTCCATGTTGAACTCATGTTGAGATTGTCGGATCGATGGCGCCACAACAAGAAGAAGCAAACGGTATTCATAGCTAGGGCCAGCAAACCGACCCAGCCCATAGTTTCGGCTGCCGGAATTGTTTGAGATGAGAATCTGATTGATGCGTCTATAACGACGCCGACTCCAAAAATGAGCGAAATAAGCCCTTTTACCAACGACGCGCTTGCTTGATGGCGGGTCGATTTGTTCAGGACAATCAAAGTCATTGCATAAACAAGAGAGTCACCAAGCATATCGAGGGAATCAGCCTTGAGAGCTGTCGACCTGGATAGAATGCCGAAAATTATTTCGACCACAAACATCAAAGCGTTTATGATCAGAACAGCCCAAAGAATTTTTGCATGACTGCTTTTCATGGCTACGATCTCAGTTTCTTTCTTGTTACAGCAGTCGTCCATTTTTCATCTCCGTTCTTGTGAATTCTCTGAGTTCATGATCTGGTAGCGGCTCTGCCTGAGTCGATGTTGTAGCAGTTC
>CAYTDR010001322.1:0-2136 GCA_964436185.1 uncultured Candidatus Obscuribacterales bacterium
ACTGATCAACGGACGCCAGGCTGACTGCGTGAACCAGGCGCTAGCGATCAGAATCACTAGCGCGAGGCCCCCGAAAAGCGGGATGCGTGATCGCCGCGGCGCAGCGACCGGAGGTGACGAGGTCATGTGTAAGTCCTTTGATCCAAGAAGGCCTCCGGCATTGGGAACATGCCGGAGTCGCGAGTGGTCCGAATACAACAGTTACTTCTTCTTGGGTGCCGGCTTCTCGGCTGCGTGTTCTGCATCATGATCGTGATCATGTTCGATTTTGCCATTAAACGTTTTCCCCCCAATGGACACTCGCAGGATGGGTTTGACGTCATGATCATCCAGCAACTTCATCAGCTCCTCGCTGGTTGAAACGAAACGCGATGACGTGCCCGCTTTGTCCCCCTTCTGAGGAGCGGCCTTCAGCTTCATTTGAACGGCCTTCCCCTTCACCTTGGCATTGACGACCACATCCTTGGCCTCGGTTGCCACGACGCTCTTGGCGTCAGAACCAAGGAGATAGACAGTGACACGCCCCATCTCTTCGTCGTGAACGATCTCCGCGTGGTATTCCTCCTCACCCAGTTCGATCAGACTTCCCTTGTGAGGCCCCTTTGAGGGGTGGGCATGGGGGTCTTCCGCAGAGACACCTTGCCAACCGGCGAAAGTCATCGTGGCCAGGGCCAACGCTGCTGACAATACGAAACGTAACATGGTCGATTTCTCCATTGATTTGAACGGCCGGCGAGTGCGCGCCAGACCATACACGCGGTCCGAGCGTCGATCACTCGCTAAGAAGACAGGTAAGACTCCGCTGGGCCAAGAATGCTCAGCAGAACGGGTTGCTAGAGAACGGGGATCAACTCCGATTTTCGAGTAGTCCCGACGGCAAGAGAGAGCCAGCTAAACGCAATAGACGCTAAGTTGGGCGCGCAGCTTCCGCGGCGATGACGTGTCCGGTGGACCTGCGTCTGCAGCGAAGCGTCCTGCTGCGAGCTGTCGCCCGAACAAGTCGATTGCGTCTCGTGGGATGATGAATCCGCTGAGTTGCAGTGAGAAGTCGATATTGAAGTCGCTGGAAGGCATGAAAAAGACATGCGTCCCAAGACAGAAATGGTGGTCGTGATCAGACCCATGCTCAACTGGGTAAGATTGCTGGCCCGAATGCTCATCAGTGTGGCTGCCGCACTGCGCTCCATGGCCGTGAGAGCAATGGGAGACGTGAGTTTCAGCAGGTGGCTGAGAAGTCGAGTGCTCGTCGCAAACCACCGCACATGAGGCTCCGCAGCAGCAGGCGAAGTGCTGACAGATAAAGCCAACCAGGAGTAGAGCAACAAGCACCGGCCGCACGTCAAGGCCTCCCAAAAGCAGGACCGCTGGAGTATCTATGCCCTTACAAATCGGGTCAATGCCAAGTTAAGGGCAAATTGTCTAAACAGTCAGCAGCAGCGAATTGCATACCATCATTTCGCTTATGCGAAATGAGTAGCGTTTTGTCAGAGCTCCGTGAACGACGACGCTCAACTTGATGACAAGTGTCGTCAAGCAGACACTGCTTAAGTAGGAAGGCAGTGGAATTTAGCCTGAAAATCGACCTGACGTTCGCCAAATTGAGCCCGGCAGATCGCGAGCTCGCTCAATCTCAACAGGACTGCCCCGTCCTCGCGGAGAGACGCCTGGGATCGATGGGCGTTCCCGTCAAACTGCTACGTGACGGCAAACCGCTATTTCTGTGCTGCGCAGGTTGCGTCGAAGAGGCCGGGAACCCCTCCGACTAGCGAGGTGCGGGTTCCCATCCGCCAACCGGGCTCGCCCCGGTCGTACCAGCGATTTTTTCACTACAACCATGGTCGAAGGCCGCAAGCTTTTGTTAGCCTTTCTGAGAATCTATTTTGCCCTCTTTGATAGTCCCGCGGGCGTGGCGAGTACCTGGGCCATGACAGTTGTCTCGGTCCCTTGTTTGGCTTCCCAACAAACAATCGCGAAGTCACTTTGAGGATTCGAGGCGACGACCGGATCGCGCGCTGAGGCGGCCAGTTGCCGAGCCTTTCCGTTCAGACCCACCTGCATCGACAACGCCCCTTCACGGCCTTGCGTCCAGACGAGGATTGGCCCGGCCGCCGACCAGGCAGCCCACGGTTGTTGTCC
>CAYTDR010001323.1:0-2131 GCA_964436185.1 uncultured Candidatus Obscuribacterales bacterium
TTTTTCAAAGATATCGCATATTTTTCCCATTCAACATCACTTCGCTCACATCGTCGGTTGCATGGCGGAAAATCAAGTTGAAGAACGTGTTATTGGAGTGGCATTAGACGGTATCGGATACGGTGCCGACGGTCATTTATGGGGTGGAGAGTTCCTTTCCTGCAGTTTTAACGATTATGTTCGGCATGGGCACTTCAAATATGTCGGCATGCCCGGTGGTGAAGCTGCTATAAGAGAGCCATGGCGTATGGCGATTGCTCACCTTGAACAAATCGGGAGCTCAAGCGACTCTTTCTTTGCTGGAGTGAGTGAACAGCAAGTGAAAGCAGTAAAGAGCCAACTCGAGAATGGGTTCAATGTGCCGATGACTTCAAGTTGTGGCAGGTTGTTCGATGCAGTTTCAGCGATTCTTGGTCTCTGTCACCGTTCGCGTTACGAGGGCGAAGCGGCTGTCTTGCTTGAAAACCTCGCGAATTCGGCATTCAAAGCCAATGATGACTCTGTTTACGACTTCGCTCGCTCTAGTCTGGATAACCGCCATTTGCTTGATATGTCTCCGACCTTTAAGGCGGTTCTGGAAGACAGAAAAAGGGGAGTCAATGTTGCACTCATCGCCATGCGCTTCCATCGCACCATAGCTAAGTCCATCGAAGATATGTGCATTGCCATTCGGAATGATACTGGTATCGGTGCCGTATGTTTAAGTGGCGGTGTCTTTCAGAACGCTGTATTGACAGAACTCGCCAGCCAGGCGCTTTCCGGATCTGGCTTTCGCGTCATGCTTAATAGACTGGTTCCGCCGAACGACGGTGGCCTTTCACTTGGTCAAGCCGTCGCCGCAGGTGCCCAGCTGGTGACATAAGCGGGACTTGTGAAACAGGTGAATCGACAAGTCGATCGTCGCAGCATCCGATACGATGACTGTTGAGGAATCGCAAATGTTGAACTCCATCCGGACCTTGCTTGATTATGTCCAGGGCGGGCATGTGTCAATCGTCGATGGCTCTCTTCTAGTGATAACTGTGTTGATTGTATCTACAAGCCTAATTTGATTGTCGCTGATTGGCTTGGCCATTAACCAGTCACTCTAAAGACTGAAACCAATATCGCCCTAACGGATGTAGTTAGTCCTCAATGTTTTTCTTATAGTGTAAGAACCATACAATGAGGTCAGGCACCATGACTAGTGACAATGAAATCGAACTGACTCGTCTTGGGACAGGGAAAGAATGTGCCTTTCGACCATCGCATGCCATAGAAGGAAGTTGCACTAAGACCGACAATACTTGCTTATGTCCAACCGATGTATCTGAAAGCTGCCGCTGTCTGCTGACCCAAAGCCATGGCTTACGGACGAGCTTTGTTCATCCATCTCATCAGACCCGCCTGGTCGGCTACATTCGGACTGGTTTCGACGATGCCGATGCTGCCAGGCAGCTGGATCTCATAGAGAAATACTGCTCGGAGCATGACTATTGCCTCACCAACATCTTTGTAGATCAAGGCAAACCTTCATTTGGGCTATCACGAGCTTTGCAGGAATTGAGAAACGCACAAGGTTTGATTGCGCTAGATCTAAGTCGATTTGTAGATGACACGGGCGATAGACTCCGGGACCTCAGGCCGTTCGTCCATCACTTTTTTTGCAATCCCAATAAACACCTTATAACTCTTAACGAGGGCATAGACACGGGCACAATCGCAGGTCAGATGTCTGCGGTAGAAGTGTTGAAGCAACGACACGATGAGCTTTAATATTCGGTCAAGGCCTTCGCTTCTCAATAGCACAAACCCGAGATAAACAGGCGCTAGGCGGTTGGCTGGTCCTGCTCGCGGCTGGGTCACTGAACATCGGTTCAACCGCAGGAATGATAATGATCTTTCGGCCGGTTCACTGATAACTCGCAGGGTGGACTAAGAATCGTTCTTGCGAAGCTAGAATTTAATTACAGATTCGATAAGAATGGACAGTACCATGCGATGTGGGCTGGCAATTGAGGAACTGCGCTATGTATGTAAGAAGTCCAGAGGCGATTGAATCGCGGTGCTTGCATCATGAGCTCAGAGAACAAAAGCGTGAATGCGAGTGCCCATTCTTAGAGCGAGATGCAATCCATATCCTCCAGTCTGT
>CAYTDR010001324.1:0-2117 GCA_964436185.1 uncultured Candidatus Obscuribacterales bacterium
TCAGAAGAACCCAAGGTGCCCAACTTTCGGTCTCCACTATGGACGTTCCTGAAAAGCATTTGACTCCATCGACAGTTTCCTGAACTTGCGAAGAACCAATCTATCGGTTTTACTCGAACCTGCGAAAAGATTTTTCAAACTTGCGAAGCACTAAGATGACCGTCCGAGCGAAAAGGTACCAGACAGAAAAGCCCGATCTCAATCATCCTCCTGATCAATAGATTGAGCCCTGGACACCGGCACGCAACCGACCAAATAGCAACTAAATCCGCTGTAGAGCCCCCCTCTTCGGCGGATTTTTTTTGTCAGCTCGAGGAATCAGGGGTGGTGCAGTGATAGCGCACCTGTGAGCGCCTGATACCGAGATTATCTGAGAACTGCGTCTTGCAATTCTGCAGCAGAGATCTGGGGGTTCGCACCGAGTAGACGTCTTCATGCGCTTCTTCAAGGTGCCCCAATTTTCTTCCATGTTATAGTTATTTGCCGTCGGCGGTAACGCAATGAGCAATCTGTCGACTTCAGTTCGATGCATGACTATCGAGAGTACTGGCAATGACATCAGACACCAGCGAGAAGCCGTCTCATACAAAAGAGGCATTAGTTTGCGTGGAGGAACTGCTTGCTGTTATCAGCTTAATAGACCAGTCAGTTCTGGCCATTCAAGATAAACGCGTCACCCTGGAAGAGAAGATGATTCGCAGCTACTTGCACGAACTTGCAAGCGAAATTTGCGATGTCACCCGCTCAATTCATATGTCCTTAGCTCGCGAAGTTTCATCAAGAAGTTTTGATATTGAGAAACATTGCGTCGAGCAACTCAAGAGCATGGCAGCCGAGATGACGAGTGTTTTAGCTGACTTTCATAAGATTGCTGTGTACGACTGGAATTTTTTGGAGCAGTATTACGAACACAGTTTTCTTGGCAAACTGAGATATGAGCATTCTTTCGTCGAACGAATGCAGGTGTTGAAAGCTAGTCTGCAAGCGGGTTCTAATAACGCACAAGCGGAGCAATAAGAACTCGTGCGCGAAATAAATATTGCAATCGATTAGATGGATGCAGATTGAATTCCGCAGACGGATCTGTTTTCAGTCGTAAATTCCGATCTTTCTCAGTGCCTTCTCAGCTTTGCCGCGCAGCTGTCCATCATGGTCTTGGCTAGCATCCTTGAGCGCTTCGATTACTTCACCCTCAGCGAGCTTTAATTTCTTGCACATCTTGCCGCAGGCCTTTGCTGCCTCTCGCTTCACTTCGACATCTTCATCTTGAAGTCTCTTGGAGACTTTGGTGACCATCTCTACTGTTGGGTAGGGATAAATTTCCAGTGCTCTTATTGACTCGAGCCTGATGAAGTGATCGGGATGATCGACTAGACCGACCAGTGATGCAATATGACTTTTCATCATGCCTGGACGTTCTTGAAACCATCGCAGTGCAGCGAGTCTGACAAATACGCTCTCATGCCCAAGTCCTTCTCCAAACACCTTAGCCGGTGCCTTGGTAATCGAATCTGGAAGACCGAGCTTAAGAGCACGAGGCTCGCATCCGGGATAATCGTGTTGGATGATCATCTCGTCGACGACCTGGGCTAATTGGTTGATGTTCATAGCGACTCTCGATAATAAATTTGAATGCAGCCTGTGAGCGCTCGTGTCTCGCTGACATTTCGAATGAAAGTATCTGAATGAGGAACGCTCATGATTGAAAAAATCATCGGCCAATGATAGACGATCGAGCGTTCTCTTGCAGGTCTTAGTAACCCAAATTCTTCAGTTGCTTAAGCATGTCGTTGATGCCTGCGCCACCACTGCCGCCTCCGCCTTGTTGTTGCTTCAGTAACTGATTGAGGTTGTTCATGTTGCCGGCGCCAGCAGCGCCGCCACCACCGAGACCACCAAGACCACCCATACCACCGAGGGCACCTTTGCCACCCATCATCTGCTGCATCATCGAGTTCATGCCACCCATAGGATCGGTTTGCACCCTCACGCCCTTTGTCACCGCGCCGTTCATAATCAGCTTGCTCAGATACTTGCCTGTTTCGTTGTACTTGACTACAGCGGACAGAACAGAAAAACTATTACTGCTCATTTTTGTGAAGCGAATGACACTCTCG
>CAYTDR010001325.1:0-2112 GCA_964436185.1 uncultured Candidatus Obscuribacterales bacterium
CTTGTGAGACAGGCGGGACAATCTGTCGGATGGGGCTTCCAGTTTCAATATCCTGGCTTCGTCATCGTCATGTGCGTCATCGTCTTGCTTCTGGCATTGAGTCTTTTCGGACTTTTCTACGTCTCATTCTCTGCCGGTCAAGATAAACTCGACAACCTCGCTTCCAAGGAAGGATATCCAGGCACTTTCTTCAAAGGAGTGCTCGCCACTACGCTCTCCACCCCTTGCACCGCTCCCTTTCTGGGCACAGCTCTGGGATTCGCCTTCGCTCAACCAGCGTGGGTCGTATTGGGAATCTTCTTCGCAAGCGGTTTGGGCATGTCGTTGCCCTACATTCTCCTGACGCTGAATCCCGGATGGATGAAGTTCATGCCTAAACCCGGAGTATGGATGGAGAAGTTCAAGGAGTCGATGGGATTCATCCTTCTTGCGACTGTCATCTGGCTATTGAATGTGCTGGGCAGCCAGATTGGCACCGAAGGCGTGATGTGGACGAGCTTCTTCTTGCTCACCGTAGCGTTAGCGTCATGGATAGTAAGCCGGTATACGGATCTAACAAGCACGAACAAACGAAAAACCATCGTCTGGTCTATCGCTTCGCTCGTGACGCTGGCGGGATTTGTTTCCTTCATCTTTCTGCAACCATCGGTGGTGCTGGCTCTCGATCCGTCTTCTACCAGCAGCGAAAGAAAGACGGAGAAAGTTGGTGAGACAAACTGGAAACCATTTTCCATTGAAGCGCTCGATGAAGCAATCCACGCCAACAATACAGTTTTCCTCGATTTCACTGCTGACTGGTGCCTCACTTGTAAGTTGAACGAGAAAGCGGTCTTGAGCACTAAAGAAGTCGAAAGTAAATTCAAGGAATTGAAAATACTTACAATGAAGGCCGACTGGACACGACAGGATCCAGCTATTACAAAGCTTTTGAGTAAATTCAATAGATCCGGCGTGCCACTGTATGTGATTTTTCCTGCAGGCAAGGCATCTGATCCGATAGTCCTTCCGGAAGTAATCACTCAATCGCTGGTCCTTGAGGCACTCGATAAAGCCGGCGCCAGCAAACCGTAATACAAGAGCTTGGCGCCACTTTCGTGGCACTTTGCGAGAAACCTGATGGATGAACAAGAATTTTTCATTCCTTGCACAGGTTGGGATAGTGAATCTCCTCCGTCCATCATCGGACATCACCATGCGATGGAGTACCTGAACCGGATTCGCCGAAGCAGGCTGTGCAAGATGGTACCCAAATTTCTCAACATCGCGTAGAAGTAATTCTCTTTCTAAACTCTCCATTGTTCACTCATCTCTTTTAGAGGGGTTGGATCAATCTGTAAGCCCTGGATATTCGATCTGTCTCGGGGACAGACAATTTTTCTCTATATCGCTCAGCGAGCGCCTTCAAATCGAGGTGTTCAGACGCTCAAGACTTCGTTCCGTTGCGGTCAATGGTCACGGTAGGAGAGTAGCGGTTCGCAAAAATCTACTGATCCTTGGGCATCTCATACGAAAGCTCGCGCTGCTGATAGTGTCTTTCGCTTCAAGCCAGTGGAAAGATGCACCAGTACCAGTACCATCAATTCGCGTTCGAGCGCAGCCCAAGCAACAAAGCACGAACATTCAGCATGCTAAGAACGGTACGACTAGCTGCTCAGCTTCGCCGCCACCATCAGTGGTTTATTGTCCAGGTGTTGTCAATTCGCTGTCGAAGCTATTGACTGCTAAGCCGCACCACCACCATGGATGGTTTTATGGATTGAATCCAGCAAGTTATCAATCTTGGAGGCATCACCATCTTCAACGAAGACAGCAAGAATTCCTACATCAACGTCTGTCAGTACTGTCGTCTTCGCCACGCCGGATAGATCGGTGAGCATAATCATTTGTCTCAGTTTACCGATCTCAAGCTTTCTCGTGGTCAGATTTGATGTGCTCAAGAGTGCTGTGGAAAGCGCACCTAAGATCTCTTTGCTCCACTCTCCAGCGACAGTAGAGGCCATAACCATGCCATCGTGGCCGACGATCAGACTTCCCGACACGCCGTCGTTCTTGTCGATCTTTGTCAGAAGCTCGTTGATTCCCGCGCCACGATTAACACTGATGATGCGTGCA
>CAYTDR010001326.1:0-2110 GCA_964436185.1 uncultured Candidatus Obscuribacterales bacterium
TTCCGCGGGCTACTGGCAACAAGTTTCTACAGACTTGTGAGAATGCGTTCGCCAGCCGTTGCGCGCCGTCCCACTTCATCGGATTTTCGAAACCTGTATCGCAGAACAGGGTACAGCCCTGCGATAAGGGCATGTCTCGCCGATTTGCTTGCCATCAGCTATGATAGTTGAGTGCACTTCGATGCGATAGTTTTATGACCTTCAATCTCTTCAAAAAGAACGCTCAAAAGACTGAAGAGCGCGAGCGGCTGGACCAAGCCGAGAGTGACTTCAGTTTTAGGTTCGGCTATCTGTCCTCGCAGGATGACTGGGAGCGGGCGCGAGCGAAGTTTCCGCTATGCCCTCAATGCGAAAGCAATGCGACTGTTAGATACATCAGCCATGGAAGAAAGGGCATGCCTGAAAAATGGCTTCATGACTATTGCTCCGTGCGCGGTTCCTGTGTGGGTGGTCCAGAAAGATGGACGTGCACTGCGCACGGTGACTTCCTTGGTCACAAGGCTAAGCAGCCAGGCGGCGATTAAAATTCACGCCGGGTAACACCGGTATGACTTAAGACTGAAGAGAATGATTGTTCATCCGTTTGAGTGGTTGGTAAAAAGCGCACTCCACTCAACGTCGGCGCCGTTTGAGTTAGTGCTTACTAAATTGCAAGCGCATTTCGCGTGCTCGTTGAACACCCTCTTCGAGTGTGTCGCCTTCTTGCGCACGACCTGTTTGGCGCAAGAGTTTGGCATAGTTTAACTTCCATGCCTCAGCATCCACGCTCTTCGGTCCATTTTCGACCAGATCGCAGTCCAAAACGCGCTTGAACAGGCGTTCCGATTCGGCGAATTTATGTTGCTGCCGGTACTGTTCCGCAAGTTGAGCAAGCGGTGAGGCCGCTAACAGTGTCTCTTCGTCTCGCAGCAATTTATCGCTTTCGTTTTCAGAGGGATGTTTCTTTACTCTTGAGCGATAGATTTCGATTGCTCTCTTGTAATACTTTTCTGCCTCGTCATACTTCTTCTGTCCAACAAGATCGTCAGCCAATTTTTCTGCAGTACCTGCTAGATCCGAATGTCTTCCTTTGGCTTTGAGGATCCCAGGCTCCTCCATCGAGAGTATTTGTCTGCGAAGAGGCTCTGCTAGCCCGTACTTTCCTTGCTTTTCATAAACGTTTGCCAGCTCTCTGTACAGCCCGATGTCATAATTGATTTGACCAAATTTACCTGGTTCTCCATCGACCAACCCGGCAAGATGCGGATCATCCTTACCGTGCATACGTACATACTCTTCTACTGCAACCTTCAGATATGGCTCGGCCTGCGCATATTCCTTATGCTCGACAAGATACAATCCAATCTCGGCCGCCCAACCAAAACTTGTTTTGTCGTCATTCTGTTTCTCGGCAAACTTCATTGCTCGTTGACCGTATGACATTATCTCATCAGGTTTCTGATTGAGTGTGTTCGACATAAATGTGAATGCTTCGTGTAAACGACCGTTGCTTCCTTCACCTTCAGCGGCCGAAAATGCCTCATCTGCAAGTCTTCTGGCATTCACTACTTCTTGCTTCGAATAGGATGCTCGAGCCGCAGTCATCAACTGCTGCGAGTTACTCGAAGTACACCCACAAGCAAGAAGACATGCGGCAACAAGTATCATCTTGCGCAAAGGTTTTCGACTAATTAGTGGCTCGATCTGCATTTAACCGCGAAGGAGAGCTGGGAAACAGAATAAATATGTGCTCTTAACTCTCCCTAGTCTATACCACACCGAACTCGGGGCGCTGAGCAAACAGCAACTACTTTGACAGCCCAGGACGCCAGGAACGCGGATTAATCTAACATCTGACTGCAAGCTTGGCTATGCTGGGAATTTCCTTAATCCTGATATGATCAGATGAAACTTTTCCTCAGGCGAGCGGGCGAATCGTTTTTACCCCAAAAATTACAACCTATGCTGATTGACTGTAGCAACTGCGTATCAATGACAGAACGTTCGGCTCGACAGATTGTTGAGTGGATTTACGATCCTCCATACGAGCGCTATAACATCGAACCGGCACAGTGGCTAAAAACCATCGAGCTCATGATGAATCCGCTCAATCACTACTTCGCTGTCTGTG
>CAYTDR010001327.1:0-2110 GCA_964436185.1 uncultured Candidatus Obscuribacterales bacterium
CTCGAAGCGCATATTCAGTAGATATCGAAACCGGCTGAATTTAAACTGTCCCAACTCCAGGCGATCGATCCTTCGTGTCGAGCGGGCGGTTTGATGCACTGACAGGACGTGCTCCGATACTTTGTTAGCTCGTGTGTCGAAGTCGAAATTGCCTGTCCGTGGTTTCAAGCGCGCCCGCTCGTGGCCTCAGTGAAATCTAATCTTGATGATTGAATATTCTGTACTTGAAACTGGGTAATGAGATAAAAGCGTGCCAGATAGTCGAGCAGCCGCCTGCCTCGGCGAAGCCATTTTAGTGAGTGTTTTGCCATGAACCCGAGAGAATCAGAGGATTACAACTACTTTCAATTAGTTGCCAATGAAGAGCAACTCGAGGAGTATGCCCAGTACATTCAACGGGCATCCGAGGCGGAGATTAACAATGACCTCGATATTGCTGAAAAAGAATACCGAGACGCAATACGATACGCGGAACGAACCTGGGGAGCCTATTGCTGGATGGCTGGTTCCGCGCTGATGCATTTAACGAACATTCTCGATTTACAGGGAAGAAAATCTGAAGCTGACGTAGCCGACGCGCTCTGCGCCAGGATTTTGTCGAACGGCGTAGAATTCGATTAAGCGAAACGTCGCATAGTTGCTGTCTCCGGCCAGGCATGGCCTCGCCTCTACATGTTTTGGAGTCGAGAACGACGTTCTGTGCGGCTGTTCTTTTGCAGAGGTGACGTCATGCCTCCCCTGAAGGTCCAGGACCTGCGCCGTTGGCATGGGATTTGCGGTTGTTCGGCGGCTACAGGGGGTTGAGCTGTTTTACTTCGCCGTTGAATGAATCGAACCAGACGCGTGGAATCATGTTCAGTGAGTTCTGCCATGGATCCGGTATTTTCGTCTCTGCACCATATGCTTTTATGAGCTCGAAAGTTTGGCCCACGCAGTTGTTGCTTAGCAGGCTCCAGCCTCCTAACTCCTGACCCAATGCCATTTTTTCGGCGATTTTCGGCGTCGCTTTTGGTACCAAAACAGATTTGCAGGAGTGATACCAGATGTGATTGTGCGATCGAGACATCCTGGTGTACATCTCGTCTTCATTGCCATATTCGCACCACCAGTCGGTGGGCTCTCCAGGTTCTACGTGCATGTAGCTCAGCCAGGCAGGAAGATCCCACCACTGATGGCGATAGAGGTGATCGGTGGAGCCGAAAAGATAAGTGGCGTTATCATCGAGGAGAAATCCCCAGCCGACATGACCCAAGGAAGCTGCCTGACGGAAATTGATGAAAAGCAGGAATTTTCCCATGGTCGCCGTAAATTGCTATTTCAGACTCGATCATCTGCAGACCGATCAGCTCGAACTGTTGTTTAAGCCACGAAGTTCAGTCAGGATTAAACTTTACATCGATCCACATATATTTCATAGCATATGGGCGTTCCAGTTTGTATTTATAGCCTTTTTCGATTGCTCTGTTTCATCAGTGATAGGCTATTCTAAGAGCGGGACGAACAATTGCATTTCGGACGACGTGAAATGAAGACAGGAAAACCCGAGTTGAATAAAGCGGAAGAGTGTCCTTGCCACGCCGACCAAGATCAGGCCTCAACGGCGCACGGCAAATCCATCATGTTCTTCGATGGAGTCTGCGGGTTGTGCAATAAGTCGGTTCAATTCGTCCTCAAGAACGATCGCGCGGATCAGATTGTCTTCGCATCTCTGCAGAGTGATTTCAGTCAGAAAGTTTTGAACGAACGCGGGAAAGACGCGACAAAGTTAGACACCATCTATGTCATAACAGACTATGAGCTCTCTGGCGAGCGCGTGCTAATGAAGTCTGACGCGATCGTCGCGCTGGGAAAAAAGCTGGGCGGATGGCTGTCGGTCGGTGCCACCATGCTTGGTATCTTGCCGAAAGCATTTCGCGACTTTGGATATGACTGCGTGGCATCCAACCGTTATAAGAACTTCGGCAAATATGAGCAGTGCCCCCTGCCATCTCCTGAAACGCGGAAGAAATTTATAGCTACCTGAGTCCGGCATCCCTGCTCTTGTCGCTTGACATTGTGGGCGATAGTAAGTCGAATGATGTCGGAATTCGAAAACCATGAGGCTTTCGCG
>CAYTDR010001328.1:0-2104 GCA_964436185.1 uncultured Candidatus Obscuribacterales bacterium
CTTAGCAAATCCCTGCAATTTTGTTGCAAGCCCATCCAAATGTTCCAGTCGCTCCGTTATGACCAACGGCGACCGACCTTGCTCAAGCTCTTTCAAAATATCGTCAAAGATTAGATCATTTCTCTCCTGAGCCATCGCGAGTGCCTCGTAAAGTTCATGAATATGCGTTCCTACAAGGGAATCTGGCGGCATCTGAAATCCCGTTTCTCGAGGAATCACAACATGCCCCCAAGAGATAAAGTGACGTCGCCGCTTAAGACTCGACAGTCTTTTCTTGAAGCTCTTAGCATTTTCCTTTGGGCTTGCTAGTAAACGCTCAACTACTGCATCGGCATCGTCATTGTAGTTAGCGAGGTCGAGCAACGCAGTTGCGAGTGTGTCCGCACCAAGTTTGACCAATTTCTTGTGTTTGTCTGCGACCAAGCCTTGACCTCCGTCAGATCGGCATAATGCTACGAACCGTCGTGATCTGCCATTTGCCGCCGAATTTACCAAAAGCACAGTCGACGAGCCAACCAGACTTAATGATGTCAGATACACCACGTGGAACGTTCACTGGACCGAACTCGTCATAGCATTTGTCTTCTGCAAGGTAGATAAACCAAATTTTTCCTGACTTCACCCGTGATACCACATAAAATGGCTCACCATCGTGAATGTCTTCTATCATTTTGCTCGGCCGCGCACTGTTCGCAACTGTTCTTGCAAGAACACCAAAGGCATGCAGAGCAAGATAATTGCTTCTGTTATCAGTCAATTCGAAATTGCACTGGAATTCCTTTGGCAAGTGTCCTCTGGCGCGCAACCATTCAATAAACTCCTCGATAATTCTGGTAAAGGTTTCCTTGCTTTCAGTCGGCGCGTTTAGTTTGAATCGAAGAAAAAAGAGAACATAGCCGCGAAAGAACTTGGCCAGTGAAGCCGGGTCATAGCGCTTGGATACGGGTCCATCCTTTGGCCTGGCAAGTGTTGGGGCTGCATCTGCAGCACGAAGCAGCACGCTACCAAAACTGTTTATGTATTCTTCAAGCAATAGAAGAGCGTGGTCGTAATCTTTTCGGGTGCCGCGCATCAACATATCATCGTCCCGGTCGAAGAACAGATTCATTGCCTTGTTGAGAGAAATTTTCGCAGGCTGACGACTAGGCCGCCGTGCTTGAGAGAGAGAGCTATGCTTTGGGGAGAAACAGTTCCGGTGACCATTCTAGTGTCCTCCGACAATATGCGCGTGGATCCATGATCATGCTAAATAGTCTTGTCGAGATCAAGGCATCGAGCGCATGCTCAATGGATGGCTGTTGTATATCCAGCGCGCTGGAGCGCTCAGAATTGCAATGTAAAACACGCCCGTTCAGGCTCGGGAGAATTCTTAAGATCAGGCAATCGGCAAAAGGCACTCCTACCTGTTGTGCAAAATCTATCTTGCACAACAGAAGATTTTGTGGAATACTGTCGTGCAATTGAGAGCGAGGGGTCGATTCTATGCCTTATGTCAGAAATCACGGAAATCAAGTTGTAATCGTTCACGGCGAGAGGGATAAGATTACCGGCAAGGTAAACCAGCGGAAGCTTTTTACTCTTTATTCAAAGGTAGAGGCAGCGGCTGCCATCGGTGAAAACAACCAAGAAGATTCCAGATACTTCCGCCAACTGCTTGAGGGCGCAAATCCCGAGATCAAATTTGACTGGGAGAGTTTGAAAAGCGACATCCGTCAGAGAATGTCTGAACTTCCTGATCTTTATCCACTTCGTCAGGCCAGGAGTGAAGATGGCTTTCAGAAAGCACTGGACGAATTTGTTAGACAGTTGCTCCTGACCGATCCACAGCATTCAGCCGCAGGACAAGCGACGCTCGAAGCGTACGCTAACGATCTCGCGATTTTGACAATGTTCATCAATACAAGGCTTGATCGGAAATACTGGGATGCTCGCAAAGATGACGAAGAAATCTGCTTGGACCGACTTGATCCATTTTGTTGGCGCTATGAAGTTCAGGGCAAAGAAGTTCCGAGCGATATTGAAGATATTGCTATTGACCTCTATGAGTCTGGTCAAGATGCAGAGGCGCGAAAATTACTCCAAGTTCTGACCAGGTGTTTTCCGT
>CAYTDR010001329.1:0-2094 GCA_964436185.1 uncultured Candidatus Obscuribacterales bacterium
GAGGTTCCAGGACCACATCGTCAAGTTGCCGAGGCGTTCGCTGAACAACTTGTTCTTACAGAGAGTAGGAACCATGTGGAACATGGAACCGACATATCCCATGGATAGCCAGCCGATGGCCACACCGTTCACATGCCACATGCGCAAATGCGGCATGGAGAGCTGCGGTATGTTGTGGACTATGTCCGGGCTATAAAACTCAGAGGAAGCAAAGAATCCTGCTCCCATTCCGAACAACGACCACCATATCGCCGATAAAAAGAAGTTTCGGCTGGCGCTGCCTTCCTTGTTACTGAGGAATTTGTCTAACACACCGCTCACGAATCTATGTTCTCCAACGAGCTAACAGGTCTGCGAATCTGGCACAGTTTTGATAATAGGATACTGACATCGAGACCTTATCTATCAAGCGATCATTTTTCACAGAAGAAATATTTCAGTAGTCGAAATCGTTCAATGACCAGAAACAGTGCGGTAGAGCAGAATAAGAAGCGTTAAGTAGACAGCGAAGAACCTGATGAATAGCTAGTTTCGCTCATTTCAACTATTCGATCAGCTAATACATCGTGAAAGACGCAGTACCAGCGGGCTGTGAATGTTTCTCCGTAATCAACATTGTATTGCTGACAACAAAAACGCCTCGGAGATTGGTTAGATTTAACGAGTTTGAGCCACCATATCAACAGCCGGATATTGCGCTTAACTCTTCCGAGATAAGCATTTTCGGACGTTTTGAGAGCGCTTTTTGAAGGCGAAACATTTTCGGGCGAAATCAGGTCAGGAGATTGGCCCTTCTGTCCTGATGACATCATCGACATTCTCATGAGACATCGGATCAAACGAAATCCTGAACCGTCTGCTTCTCTTTGCCGCGAAAAATTGAAGGCTCGATTCGTTCGTACTATTAAAGATCGGAGAATCGTACTATTAAAGATCGCAGCGGCTACTGCTCCAGATTGTCAGTAGAACCTTGTTCCCGTGGCTCCGCTTTTGCCTTCTTCACAACTTTTACCGGCTCAGCAAGATTGACGCCGTTGAACTTGTTGGCAGTAATGCCGGAGCCATGCTCCAGCCATGAGCGTACCGCCTGGCTGGCCAGTTCAAGTGAATCGTTATACAACTTGCGATCGTTTTCAAGAACAGGTGAAAGAACGAAACGAGCTCTCATGTCGCCACCGGGATCGGGACCGACGCCGATCTTGATGCGATCGAACTCTTGACCGCCGCCCAGGCAATCGATAATTGACTCGACGCCGTGTTGACCTCCAGCTCCACCACCCTTCTGTAGTCTGATGCGTCCAAGTGGCAGCGAGACATCATCATGGAGGATGAGAGTATCGGAGAGCTTGATTTTGAACCAGCGAATAGTCGCTGTCACAGCTCTTCCTGACTCATTCATATATGTAAGAGGTTTGGCCAGGACAACCTCGTTGCCCTTGTAATTAGCCTTGCAGACTACACTCCACAAGTTCTTGCTGAACTTCAGCTCAGCACCAACCACAGTGCTGACCAGATCGATCACTCTGAAGCCTGCATTGTGTCTCGTATTTTCGTATTCAGCGCCGGGATTGCCCAGTCCAACTATGAGTTTCATTTAACTTTTGCGTGTCGTTCTATAACTAATGCACGCCCATTCAACTAGAGATGAGCGATGTTCAACCGGTAATGAACTTCTATTATAGCGAGACAAGACTGCCACCAAAGGACATGCCGTTTCATCCGGACCATGGGATCAGAGGTCGGACGCGGTCACAAGCGCGTATTCCATATCTCAAAAAAGCTCGTTTGATAATTTTAAACGAGGATTTACGTCTTGATCATTTACCACGGGGCAGCGGATAAACTAGAACTCAAGCTATTTGGAGACATAACTGAGTCTCCAGGACATAAACGACTCGAGGGCAAACCTGATGAACAAGCCGGATACAGGCAATATCCCCTATCTTCCTCACACTGAACGAGATCGGGATGCGATGCTCTCAGCAATAGGAGTCAAATCGTTCGACGACCTGGTCGACCAGATTCCTGCACATTTGCGTTCCGGCGCACTGGAAATCTTAGACGGACTGAGCGAACTCGAGCTCACCCAACACG
>CAYTDR010001330.1:0-2094 GCA_964436185.1 uncultured Candidatus Obscuribacterales bacterium
TATCTCCAGGCAGAGGATTATATTGAACCAACCGATCGTAAAACTCGCTAATTGCCGATACTTCGGCGGCGATTGTGCGATGAAGATAGTGACTTAGACGTGCTAAAGGTGGAGATGGCGTCATTTATTCACCAATGCTTGATTTTCTTGCGCCCATTCATAGACCTCGAGAAGACCTTCCTCCAGAGAGATAGTTGGTTTCCAGCCCAGTTTCTCAATTTTCGAGATATCTAGTAGTTTACGGACCATGCCAGTCGGTTTGCTCGTGTCAAACACTATCCGACCTGAAAAACCGACTACCTTCTTGACCAACTCAGCAATCTCCGCGATTGTGTAGTCTTGCCCGGAGCCGACATTGATTGTTTCAGGTCCATGGTAGTCGCTCAATAACACGTGAATGGCCTCTACTAAGTCATCAACATGGAGTAAATCGCGCCGTGGACTACCATCTCCCCACACGACTACTTCTTTTTCTCCACTCTCCTTAGCGTGATGAAAACGATTGATCAGGCCCGGAACAACATGAGAATAGTCTGGATGAAAATTGTCATTGGGACCATAGAGATTAGTTGGCATCAATGAAATAAAACGGACACCGTACTGACGGTTATACCACTCACATAATTTGAGCCCAGCAATTTTGGCAATGGCGTAGCCCTCATTACTCTCCTCAAGCGGTCCTGCGAGCAAATTGCTTTCGGTGATTGGTTGCGGAGAGTTGTTTGGGTAGATGCACGAACTACCGAGAAATAGGAGGTTTTGAACACCCGAATGATAAGCCGCATCGATGACATTGGTCGCAATAGTCAGATTTTCGTACAGAAACTCTGCCTGATTACTTCTATTTGCCTGAATTCCGCCAACCTTGGCAGCAGCTATGATTACAGATTCGACCTTTTGACTTCGAAAAAAGTCTTTCACGGCAGCTTGATCCAGTAGATTCAATTCGGTACGTTCTCTGAACAACAGATTGGAATATCCTCGATGCTGAAGGTTGCGCAATATGGCGGAGCCCACCATACCACCGTGTCCAGCTACAAAGATCTCTTCGTCTCTCTTCATTCTGACCTGTTCAGGCATTCTCGTTGGATGCACTTGGCTTCACCACCGAAATATCGTTCGGCACTAGCATTTGTCATTTAGCTAATCGCTAGAGTTTAATCAAATTATAGTAGAGACTTTTGACTTCGGTCTCTGGCTATAATGAGAGGCTTTACATGTTAGCCAAGCCGAAAATTCTCCAATGTACGTAACTTTGCGCTGTTAAAACTAACTACTTGAATAACATTGATGTCTCGTTGATGACTCCAGATTGATACTATATATGAAGATTCCGCTGAATTCAGTTATTTTTGACAACCACGAAATCGATTCTGCCATCAGTGTCTTGAGAAGCGGCAAGGTTACGATGGGCGCACTCTGTTGCGAATTTGAAAGCGACTTCTCAAGCTACTTTTCTGCGTCTGAAAGCGTTTTTGTGAACTCTGGAAGCTCGGCTAATCTTTTGGCGTTTTTTGTTTTGGCAAATCCTTTGATCGATAACTTTGCCGAACAACTTTGGAAGCGGCGTATAAAGCCGGGGGATGAAGTAATTGTCCCGGCCGTGTCTTGGTCAACATCTGTTTGGCCTATAGTTCAAATTGGTGCCGTGCCTGTACTCGTTGATAGTAATCCGGACACGCTGCAGATGAATATGGATTCGGTAAGAGCAGCTCTTTCCGAAAAGACTGTCGCGATTTGCGCAGTTCATGTACTTGGTAACGGTGCTCCTATGCACGATCTTAGGGAAGTGTGTGAGGAAAACGGACTGTGGCTTATAGAAGATGCATGCGAGTCGTTGGGAGTGAAACAACATGGACTCTACTTAGGAAATTTCGGTGATCTGGGGACATATAGCTTCTTCTTTTCTCATCATATGACGACTATTGAAGGTGGCATGATAACTACCAAACACTTTCAGTTAGCTGAAGTAGCACGAGCTATGCGTGCTCATGGTTGGACAAGGCATCTGAAGAAAAGGGAATTGGTCGAACAAGAACATTCTGAAATCGATCCTAGATTCTTGTTTATTTCGACCGGATTTAATCTGCGGCC
>CAYTDR010001331.1:0-2092 GCA_964436185.1 uncultured Candidatus Obscuribacterales bacterium
TTCGGCTACTTTTGCTACTTTAGGGGCTAGTACTGCTGGTCTCGGTAGTTTCTCATTTTTGGGACAAGCAGGCAGCCGAACCCTTTTGCAAAATATGGCACTTGGTGGACTCTCAGGAATGCCGGCCGGAGTCGTAAACGCGGAAGTAACTTCGTTGGTCAATGGCAGAGGATTTACGCTCAACCCATATACCTTAGGCTCATCTGCGCTGTACTACGGCGCATTTGGTGCCGCCATGGGTGGTGTCACTCATGGATTGGAAGGTATTGGCAGAAGCAGAAGCGCCAGTGCATTAGAGACAAGTACTAGAGGACGCGAGCAGACTGTTCGACCTGTTTCTGAAGAACTGCCACCTACTTCTAGTGCCCCGTCAACTACTCCAAGAACGACTTCATTCGACATTCCAAAGACAGGAAACGTAGAACTTGGCAAACTAATGAGAGAGACTCCCCTTGCAGATCAGATTCGCCTTGTACAAGAAGTGGTGGCTAGTCGCCCTCAAGTACCAGTGGGAAGTTGGATGAGAATGATTGCAACTGAAGACATGCCGCAGTTTCTTAGAGCAATTGACGCCATGTATCCGAAAACGGCTCTCGAGAACGCAAATTTTCTCGTAGAAACAAGAAACCTTCGCCCACCAACTCCGGATTCACCGCCGATCGACTTCAACGCATGGCGGCAGGCCATAGATTTGGTCAGTAACGCAAAATAGATCCAATTGACTTGGTGTCAGCAAGATGATTTCTTGGGTAAGATTGAGCTGTCTTGATCGTTAAATGCAATTGACTTCTCTTATGCCAGGAACCCATGACAAAACTCATCATATTCGGTATCACCGCAATTCTAGCCTCGGTATTCACGCCCGCAGTACCGGTTTTTGCACTCGATACGAAACAAGTAGACACGATGTTGGCGAGCAAGCTTGACAAGATCTCGACACTCGCCAATGACGCCGATTCGGACAAATTGATTTCCGCTAACGAGGAGCTGATGAAATACCTCAAGGGCGTGGCAGTTAACAAGCAGATCAACAGCGACCCGTTAAAGACGGCTTCAGATAAGGGACTTACCGTATTCACTTCTGACGACAAAAAGGTCCGATGCTATTCGTGGGACAGCCTCACTGGTGGCACTATGCACTTCTTCAAATCACTGATCACTTTTGATACCGGCAAGCCCCAATTGCACTATTTGCCCACTCCCACGAACGAGGAGGGAGACGGTGATCCAGGTGCTACCTTCGAGGGACTCGATACAATCAAGACTGCTGGGGGCAGGACGGTGTATTTGATTCGAGATCTCTTCATCGGTTCTGGTCTCGATCACGGTCGAACCATTCAAGCGTTTGTTATCTCCAACGGAAAGCTGAGTGAGCATCCATTTTTTCAAGCAAAAAAGAAGATGCTCTCGACGATCTCATTTGCGTTTGGTGAATATGGAGATACCACGGAATTTGTTTTGTCGCCAGACAAGAAAACATTGAAAGTTCCGCTCATAAAACCGGCTCCTAAAAA
Organism: uncultured Candidatus Obscuribacterales bacterium; assembly: GCA_964436185.1. Lineage (GTDB taxonomy): Bacteria > Cyanobacteriota > Vampirovibrionia > Obscuribacterales > Obscuribacteraceae > CAYTDR01. The sequence continues at coordinate 1,515 of CAYTDR010001331.1, forward strand.
CGCTCCTGGTTCCGGCAGCGCAACCGGAAAGTATCTGACCTATACTTTCGATGGCACCAAATTCGTCTTCAAGCGATGATCTCGATGCCGTTTATCCGCATTCTAGCAATCGCAACTCGACTTATTGTTAAGAGTGAAATACTGAATAAATATTGGGATCACCGACTGCTCTGCACCTGCACCGTCCACTTTCAAACGAAGATTGTCTCCACCACCAGATTTATCGTCTCGGATTGCGTGTCGAATTCCGTAGATGCTCGGTGAGCTGGCGTTCAAATCTATCTTCCAAGTCCCACCGGTCTGACCTTGGACTGGTCGGACTGCCATTATATAAGTCGATTCTGTTCTCCCCCGGTACGTATCGGTTAGCCGGGCCTACACGACTGACTGCATCGTCTTGAATGAATCGAATCAAGAGATTACCGATGGGATTAGATCTGTCGCGAGCCAATGAGCGTTCGAGAACATCAAGTTCATCTGATGTCGGTCGGCGAGATCTGGTCATGTGGCTCCCGTCTGGATTATCGTAGTACGTGCCTGGTCTTGCGATCTGAACGTTGAATCTCGATTCTATTTGT
>CAYTDR010001332.1:0-2089 GCA_964436185.1 uncultured Candidatus Obscuribacterales bacterium
TTTATTCAATTTTAGTTTCGTTACTCGTCGGACTCTTTTACCGATGACACTGCTGACGGTATCGCTCCCGCCCGAAACTTGGGTGTAGAGGCTCGTCAAGAATTCGTCTAGGGGAAAACTCACCGATGATGGCTTCCAGAAGATCGATGGCAAAGACAGTTCAGCAGTGAGTGCAGTAAGACTGTGTTCGGCCTTTGATTGGCCTTATCTATCCTAATCATACCTTTGTGTGGAACTCTGCAACCCCCAGAATATGCAATGGTTTTACGGTTTGAACACCAAGCGACGTCTGAATCCATACCGACAGATAAGTTAATTTGTCGGCGCAGTTAAGTTTCGAGTGTATTCACTCAGCTTTCACACAAACAAGGAAGAATGTAGTTATCCATCGGCAGTGAACGCCTCATTGTTGTCGTACAGGAGCGGCGTGATGCACGATGTTTCGGTGATGTGTATTCCATCGTTTGCAATGTAAATTTATGAGCAGCCAGGTCCTGCTGATTGCCTCGCGTTTTGACCTGTTAGCCCGTCTAGCTTTGGGATTATGATGTCAACCAGAAGCACCGCTGGTGGAGCTAACCTGGATCTGTCTAAGGCCTCGTATCCATCCAGCGCATACTCAACTTCATAGCCTGCTTCCGTAAGAAAGTGGCCCGCCAATTCCTTGACGAATGGATCGCCGTCGACGATCATGACGACCGCCGGAGATTTTGTGAATTGTCAGACTTGCCAACTTGAGTACAAAAATGCAATTGAACCAGAGGAAGATAGAGATTGCCGCTTGACATAAAGCGGTTTATTCGAGATTCAAAGTCGACTTGATTTCGCAGAAGGATTCAAGGGTTCGTGGCTAGGGCACACCAGCTAATCGAAATGTGGGAGAGTCAACCTGCTAGGATTGACTCTCTCTCAACTGACTCCCAATGCGAGGTTTTATGTCCTGGAGATGGAAGCTTTCAGTATTGTTCGTTTTGATCGCCGGATTTTCCACCCTGATTTTTATGGGGCATGAAACTACCAACCAGGCACCGCCAATCCCAGAACGGGTAGTGGACCCGAAAGGAATTGTGCTTTTCACCGGCAATGACATACTCTCCGGACAGGGTGTTTTTCAAAAGTACGGACTGATGGATGTCGGCTCTTTCTTTGGGCACGGCGCTTATAACGGACCTGATTTTTCGGCCGATTACCTTCACCGCGAAGGACAGATCGCACTAAACCAAATGTCTCAGAAGCGTTTCAACAAACCGTACGATCAGTTAGAAAGTGGACCAAAAGGCGATTTAGACAGCACACTCCAGAAGGAGTTCAAGGTAAATCGATATGATCCTGAGACAAAAACCCTGACATGGACTGAGGGACAAGCAGAAGCATATCGCCAGCTAGCACCCTATTATGATACCGAATTTGGTGTCGGTAGAGCACTTCCACTTCCGACTGATTATATCCACGACCCCAATGAACGCTTGCAGCTAAGCCGCTTCTTCGCCTGGGGTGCTTGGGTTTGCAACACCAACCGCCCGGGCAAAGACTATACCTACACAAACAATTGGCCCCCGGACAAATCAGTGGGAAACGGACCTAATTGGCAAATCTTCTTTTGGAGCGCGATGAGCTTGGTAATGCTCATTGGTGGAATTGGACTGACGCAGTTTTTGCTCAGTGCATTTCCGGGTCTGGGCTGGCTGCCTGATGGAAAGGGCATGACTGACAATGTCAAAACCTATGAGCCGTACAGATCTCAGACTTCGCTATATCCGTATTTCGTCGTGGTGGCGCTGCTGTTTCTTTTTCAAACCTTCTTCGGCGTAGTGACAGCTCATTACATTGTTGAGCAAGGATTTTACGGCTTTGATATCCGCAATATTTTTCCGTACAGCATCACTCGAAGTTGGCATTTGCAGCTTTCCATCTTTTGGATCGCAACAGCCTGGCTTGCTGCTGGAATGTTTATGGCACCCATGTTATCCAGAAATGAACCTAAGGGACAACATTGGCTCGTCAAAATATTGTTCGTCGCAATTCTCGTCGTCGCTGTCGGAAGCATCGGTGGAGAATGGCTTGGCGTCAAGAATATGCTGGGTAATCT
>CAYTDR010001333.1:0-2087 GCA_964436185.1 uncultured Candidatus Obscuribacterales bacterium
ACAGCCAAAACGGCTTCTTCACGAATTGTTTTGGGTTCAGGAAGGGAACCAGGTAGCCAGGCGTCATTATGTACGTTACAAGCATAATGAAGTACGGCAGGCAGCCGATGAACATGGCTGTTGCCTTACCTTGTGACGTCAGAGCGGCAAGGAAGTCTCTCAGTTTGAATCGTTCACGGATAGCTGCGGCGATGACTGACACAACGTCTGCCAAGTTACCGCCTACGTCCTGACTGATGAATATGGCCTGAGTCAAAAGCTTAAAGTCGGGCGCTTTGATTCTCAAAGACATTTCTTTCAGCGTATCCCGGAACGGTTTGCCGAGCTGCAAGGCGATCAGTCCTCGCTTGAATTCCGAGCGAATAGGATCGGGACTCGTTTCGGCAATTACCTTGAAACACTCAAGAATTGGAGAGCCTGCACGAAGTGCGCTCACCATAGTCTCAAGTACCTGCGGCAATTGTTCCGTCATTCTTGCTTGTCGGCGCTTCGCCAACTGCGAAAGATATATAACGAATGAACCAGCTCCAAGAGGAATTCCAAGAATGAATCCAAACGGAGCCAGATCCTGAACGCCGCATGCGAAAAGACCGACACCAAGGATGACACCACCCATGATCGACCAAATAAACCAGTTGGTTCTCATCTGGTCGTACTTGGATTCAAGTCCTGCATATGCCAGAAGTCGAGCTAGATAGTCCGTCTTCTGTTGAATGAATATGTTTTCTTGCTCGACGTTATCCTGGTTTTTCTCGGCTAGTCGCCTTTTATGCTTACCGAGTCGAATCAACTCATCCGCATGACCCGACTTCATCATTGCCATCAAAAGGAGTCCAGCAGCCACAATGGCACCGAAAGTCCAAAATGAAACTTCTGACATGAGAGTAACCTCTTGACCTACCACATAGCCTTTTGCAGACTAGCGGCAAAACACAACAAAATACACGTCAATTTCTACTCTAACACGTGCTGAATTAACGCAACCATTCAAGTTTGAACGGCACAGCTTCTTGCTCGAGTTTCTCAAGGAACTTAGGCGGTAGACCGGAACCAATGTGTCGGCACTTAAAGAATCCTCGCGGATCTCTACCTTCACGTTCAAGCGAGAACAACGTCGAAATCGCGATGATCTCACCTTCCATTCCGGTTATCTCTGCTATCTCGGTTACTCTTCTCGTACCATCTTCAAGACGCCTGATCTGAAGAATAACCTGAATGGCTGATGCGATAAGTTCGCGAGCAGCTTTCTGAGGCATATCCATACCGGACATGAGAATCATGTTCTCGAGACGCTTCGTGCAGTCTCTTGGGTTGTTGGCGTGGATTGTAGTCATTGAGCCATCGTGACCGGTGTTCATTGCCTGGAGCATGTCGAACGCCTCTTCACCACGGCATTCTCCCAGGATGATTCGGTCGGGTCGCATACGGAGACAGTTGATAACTAGCTGACGCTGGGTGATTTGACCACGACCTTCAGTGTTGGGCGGTCTTGTTTCCATTCGGACCCAGTGTTCGTGCTGTAAGCGTAGTTCCGCCGCGTCCTCGATGGTGATGATTCTTTCCCTCGGGTTGATGTGAGCGGAAAGAGCGTTGAGCAAGGTAGTTTTACCTGCACCGGTACCACCAGAGATGATGAGGTTGATTCGGCCTTTAACGCATGACTTGCAGACTTCAGCCATCTGCACGGACAAGGCGCCTTTCTCCACCAACTGACCCAGCGACATGATTGACGTACCGAAACATCGGATTGTCAGTGTCGGTCCGTCGATTGTTACTGGAGGTATTGTTGCGTTAACACGAGAACCGTTAGGAAGACGGGCGTCAACCATGGGCGAGTTTTCGTCGAGACGTCTGCCGAGCGGCTGGATGATCTTGTCGATTGTTTGTCTCAGGTGACGATCGTTTTCGAAAACAACGTTGGTTTTCTCAAGACGACCATGTCGTTCAACGTAAATCGAGTTGACGTTGTTGACGCAAATGTCACCAACGGATGGGTCGCGCAGTAGCGGACCGAGTGGACCGAAACCGAACACTTCATCAAGGACGTTTTGCAGAAGGATACCCTTCTCCATCATCGTCAGTGGAGC
>CAYTDR010001334.1:0-2079 GCA_964436185.1 uncultured Candidatus Obscuribacterales bacterium
TCAACTTGGGTTGCAATGGCTGCTTGAGCAATTCAATCAACCACTCCACTATCAGCGCAGGGTTTCCGGCTTCAAATAGTCGTTTAAACCACTTCTGATTTGTGCTACTGAGGGGCGATACGGGTAGAATGTTTAACAAGTGAGTCCGTACAGCTCTCTCAAAGCTTTCTCTCAGGAATGTATCGCCTAGGCGAAAAGCGAGTCGTGACATTATCTCGACCAAGCAACTCAGCAGCAATGGTGTGTCATTCGAGCCGTTCCCCGACTGCAACATCTCGAACTCGCGGTCAAAGATCTCTTTGCACCAGAGGTAGAGCCTCTCTACCAAGTCTTCGTGCATCAAGGCCACACTCGTCCTGCTGCTAAACTCCTGGTCTTGGAGCTCTTTCAGATTTAGGGCTCGTACAAGCAGCGCAGGACTCCAGAAATCCATGTAAGACATGATCCATCGACACGCTATGCTGAGACCGCGTCCTAAGCCTATGTACGAGACTCGTAGTGGGGATCCCGCTTGTTCAAACAGTCGAATATATGCAAATGCTGGAAGATACTCATCCGTGTTTTCAAAATGTATCCTCTTAGAATGTGTCCCAGGATCAAATCCAGGTACAACGGCGATTTGTCCTGGTAGTTGCGGCTCTTGTCGTGAGAGTGAATTTTCGACTGTTTCAAAAGTTTGAAATGGGTTACAGTCCCAGGCTTTCAGTTCTTGCAACCGTTCGCGCTTTGAGGTCTCGGAAAGATCGACCGAACTAACGATTGTTAGTATGTATGTGCACCAACCTTCCAATGAAAACAATCTGATATTAGGGCCATGTGCCTGCTCAGCGATACGTATCTCGTTTAGAGCTGCCTCTAAAAGATCCTTTGCCTCTCCCAGATGTTCCAATTCCGCCAGTAGCCCAGCTTTCCAAATTGTCGCTAGTGGTCTGTCGGCAGAAGTTTGCCATCCAGAAAGGATTTTATTCGCGCGGTCTCTATCAACATTCCACATCGCCCATAGCGCCCGCTCATAGGAAAACCTATCTGCAAAACATTCATCCTGTGCGACTTTTCCTATCTGTTCTGCTATCTCAGTCCATTTCCTTGAATTATAAGTTTCGCGCGCCTCACGCAATATGGCAAAGGCGATTTCGAACCATGCATGCAAGACATCAGACTGCGTGGCAAGATCTTTTAGCCCCAGCAACTTCGGTTCGCGCGAGTTCAGAATGTCGTCTGAGAGGTCGGACACCGCTTGTTCGAATGATAGTACCTCTCCCTGAAAAAGTGGTACCATGCTTAGTTCCAAGCGCCAGTTCAATTCTCGAAAAACCAGAATTCGGTCAGCGGCAGACCATTTCGTTGCATTCCAGTCAAAGTCACACGTCAGTGCATCCGACCACTCCTTTGTCCAGTAGTAGACAAGAGATCGTATGTTTTCTGGAGCTACTAACCAACCAGGATACCTGTCCCTTTCATATCGCCAACGATTGTAGAGGCGAATTACATGAGCTTTCTTCAAAGGAGGACTGGGAGAACGATCCACTTTGGCCGGAACATCCCCTTTTAAACTATCAAGAATCGAATTCCAATCCATACAAACCTCAGAAATAAGTGGGCCATTCTTCTGGGCGTGGCGGTCTTGCCTTTGTTAGATATTCTAGAAACAGCTTCAATACCTCGGTATGCCTGCGTTCAAAGTTTTGTACAAACGGGAAAAAATCTATCGGTGTCACTCCCCGGCGGTCAAGCAGTTTACGTTCAGCCACCCCAACATTGAGTGCACCAACCAAATAGATTGGATTGTGTTTGGCATCGAGTTCGTCACGTATCCAACCAAGCCACTCAAGGAAATTTGGATCTTCACCAGAGAATCCCACCAATGCAAACGAATTCTCCAGAAGAGACTGTCTCACGGTGTTTACGAACGGGGCAAACTCAAGCGGATAGCGCCTAAAATGTTCCTCAGTGATAATCAACTTGGTATTTGAATTGAAGCATCCATGAAGTTTTACTATTCGTGGAGCGAATGCAGTAGTTAGCTGAGAGGGCTTGCTAACTGTACTGTAGGAGCGTCCGATCACTCTGGTTCGTTCC
>CAYTDR010001335.1:0-2072 GCA_964436185.1 uncultured Candidatus Obscuribacterales bacterium
ACTCTTTCTGAACGAATTGACAAGTGCGGGCCAATGGAGATCAGCGAAGCGAGTGAAATTGTTCTTCAAGCACTGGCAGGCTTACAACATGCACATCAGCGGTTCATCCTACACCGAGACATAAAACCAAGCAACATAATTCTCAGCAGCAACGACTCGCTAGCGTATGTCAAAATAGTCGACTTCGGAATCGCTAAGATCGAAAACTCGACGCAGAATCTTACTCACACCGGTCAGGTTTTCGGAACACCGCTCTACATGAGCCCTGAGCAAGGTCTGGGCAGACAGCTTGATGCTCGCAGTGATCTATACTCCATGGGCTGTGTGATGTACCAAATGCTTACTGGTACCATCCCGCTTGTCGGTAATTCTGCGATAGAGACAATTGTACTGCGCCAAACCAGTGAGGCACCACTGATAGGCGAGTCTGGCGTCTGTAGACAATTTGATTCAGCACTGGAAAAATGGATTGCCAAGATGCTGGCGATTCATCCCGATGATAGGTATCAATCGGCTGAGGAGGCAGCACAGGCTCTACTGACTATTAAATCCAGAGCCACTTCCAAAGCCACTACCGGTAGCGGCCTTAATAAGATCGTCTCCTGGGCACATGGTAAGTTTGTAAAGGCACAAACAACCACCAGGACGAAGAAAGCACAGTAGGAGTCTTCTCAGACCGTGCCCTTGCCTGGTATTTGAGTGCTAAACTACCTGTCGAATACTGATGCGCGCGCATATATCATTAAAGCATTGAATAAAAAGACCAGGACAAAAGCCGGAGCTTGTTAGTCTTTCGATTTCCTGGAGCAGGTTCACAGGTTGACCATTGGCAGCCCTGATGATGTGGAACGAGATTCCGTACGTTCAAATCTAGTCTGTCAGCCAATCTCGCTGTGCAATGCAGTGCAAGCATATTTTCGGTAGCCAAAACATGGACAGATTTGAGACGGTTGATGGTCAGAGCAAGGTCAGGGCTTGGTCAGCCTAAAGACAGGCTATGGTCAGGCAAAGCGGGTTGAATGGAAGTGTTCCGGGCGGGGGCATTAACCATGATAGATTACGATCAAGACTTCGAACAAATCGGAAATTCTAACCTTACTACTTCAACTTCACTTCCAGGTTTCGACCGCATCGCTGCATTCGCGAGCTTTCAAGCTACTCAGTTGCAAACTGCGGCTGGAGCAGGTTCGTGCGGCGATCACGCAGGCGGTAGCGGACTGCATAATTACAATCGCAGTGATACCATACTGCAACCATTTAGTATCAGTTCTGTAAATTCACTACTAAACACTCCCGAGCTTCGTGCAGGCCTCGAGGGAGTTCGCAGCGGAATCGACAGACTTCGAACTGGCGTAGAAGAGATCGGAGCACGTACTGTCCGTGCTGGCATCCAGACGGTGGCCGAAGCAGCCGCTGGCTTGCTCACGATACCACTAATTCCTGGCTATGATACGGAGCACGACACGGATGAAGACACCGATGAAGACCCCGCCGATGGCGCTGAGGACTGCGTGGATGACCACGATAACTCAGATGACGGAACTGAGGACTGCATGGATGACCACGATAGCCCAGATGATGGCACTGAGGACTGCATCGACGATCATGTTAGACCACATGATGTTGCTGAGACCCCAGCGGATAGAATCGATGAGACGTTGCGGCCTCGTCCTCTAAGAAATGGAGAAACAGACCGCCATAATTTTGACGCCGAATACGGTGGCCGCAGAGTATCCATGCGAAGCGATAGAGACAATCCCAACAACCTCTCCTTTTGGAACGGCACTGACAGATACATCAGTAATGACGGTGGAACCTCATGGACGTCTCCAGACACTTCGCCAGAAGCGAGTTTTCGAAGCATAAATCGGGACGAGAACGGAAATATCGTCATGGTCAACAACAGTGGTGTCCGTACTGAGATACAGCCCGACGGTACTAACACACGGAGTATTCGAACGTCCTCCGGTGAAACTGTCTCAATAACTCAGTCACGGGATTTAACCACCGTCTCGGATCAGACTGGTACATGGATGAGTAATGACGGACGTAATTTCTGGAATGAAGACGGA